>DATBQN010000585.1:0-3198 GCA_036560825.1 Thermoanaerobaculia bacterium | reverse complement strand
CATCCCGCCGGCGGGGAGCCAGGCGCAGGAGGCGGTCTCGATCTGGCGCCTCAACTACAACCTCGCCGTCCACCTCTTCGGCTTCTACGGCGTCGCTCTCCTCACCTCCTACCTCGCCCACAACGTCGCCCGCGCCGAGCGCGAGCTGGTCGAGAAGAGCGGCGACCTGGCCGACCTCCAGGTCGTCCATCGGGACGTCATCGAGTCGATCACCAGCGGCCTCATCACGACCGACCTGGACGGCGTCATCACCAGCGTCAACCGCGCCGGCCAGATGATCCTCGCGCGCTCGGAGGCGGATCTCGTGGGGACGCCGATCCAGGACTCCGGCCTGCTGCCGGCCGAGCGCTGGACGGAGCTGACGGCGGGACAGGAGGGCCGCGCCAAGCGCCGCTCGGAGGTCGTCGTGCAGCGCGGCGGCACCACCGCCTACGTCGGCTTCACGATGTCGCAGCTCGCCGACGCCGAGGGCGTCGAGCGCGGCCACATCATCATCTTTCAGGACCTGACGCGCTGGCGCCGGCTGCAGGAGGAGGTGCGGATGAAGGACCGCATGGCGGCGGTCGGCGAGCTCGCCGCCGGCCTGGCGCACGAGATCGGCAACCCGCTCGCCGCCATCTCGGGCTCGGTCCAGATGCTCGCCGGCGCCGCCGAGCGCGACCCGGCGCAGAGGAAGCTGGTCGACATCCTCCTCAAGGAGAGCCAGCGGCTCGACCGCACGATCAAGGGGTTCCTCCGCTTCGCCCGGCCGCGCGAGCGCTCGAGCGTCCACTTCGACGTCGCCCACCTGCTGGCCGAGAACTTCGAGCTGCTCAAGAACAGCGACGAGGTCTCCGACGGCCACCGGCTGGCGCTCGACCTGGTGCCGGACTCGGCGCGGCTGGTCGCCGATCCCGACCAGATCTCCCAGATCTTCTGGAACCTGGCACGGAACGCTCTGCGCGCCATGCCCGAGGGCGGCACGCTCTCGGTCGTCGGCCGGCTCAGCGAGGAGACCTTCCGCCTGCAGGTGATCGACACCGGACGCGGCATGTCCGAGGAGCAGCGGGCGAACCTCTTCCACCCCTTCCGCTCGTTCTTCGACAGCGGCACCGGTATCGGCATGGCGATCGTCTATCGCATCGTCCAGGAGCACGGCGGCCATCTCGGCGTCGAGAGCCGGCCGGGCCGCGGCACCACGGTCACCGTCGAGCTGCCGGCGGCCGCCGCGAGCGCCATGGCCATCGCCTCCGGCG
Organism: Thermoanaerobaculia bacterium; assembly: GCA_036560825.1. Taxonomy (GTDB): domain Bacteria; phylum Acidobacteriota; class Thermoanaerobaculia; order Multivoradales; family UBA5704; genus DATBQN01. The sequence goes on along the minus strand of DATBQN010000585.1, from coordinate 1,963 downwards.
TCCATCTCGTGGAGCTCCCCTGATGCCGAGCATTCTCATCGCCGACGACGAAGCGAGCATGCTCGACTTCCTCTCGCTGCTGTTCCAGGGCGAGGGCTACGAGGTCGAGACGGCGCGCTCTACCGAGACGGCGCGCAAGGCGCTCGCCGGGAGGAGCTACGACCTCGTCCTGTGCGACATCCTGATGCCCGACGGCAACGGTCTCGACCTGCTGAAGGAGATCAAGGCCGCCGACGCCAACGCCGCGGTCATCATGATGACCGCCTACACCTCGACCAAGTCGGCGATCGAGGCGATGAAGCTCGGCGCCTACGACTACATCTCGAAGCCGTTCGACGTCGAGGAGCTGAAGATCGTCGCCCAGAAGGCGCTCGAGCGCGCCGAGCTGGTCGACGAGAACGTCTACCTCCGCCGCGAGCTGGAGCAGAAGTACACCTTCAACAACATCATCGGCAAGAGCCCGCGGATGCAGGCGATCTTCTCGCTCGTCGAGCGGGTGGCGCGCACCGGCTCGACCGTCCTCATCCACGGCGAGAGCGGCACCGGCAAAGAGCTCATCGCCCGCGCCATCCACTTCGCGAGCCCGCGCGCCGCCCGCCGCTTCCTCTCGCTCAACTGCGGCGCCCTCCCCGAGAACCTCCTGGAGAGCGAGCTCTTCGGCCACGAGCGCGGCGCCTTCACCGGCGCCGTACGCGAGAAGAAGGGGCTCTTCCAGGAAGCGGACCGCGGGACGCTCTTCCTCGACGAGATCGGCGAGATGACGCCGACGATGCAGGTCAAGCTGCTGCGCGCCCTGCAGGAAAAGGTGATACGCAAGGTCGGCGGCACGGCCGAGGAGCCGGTCGACGTGCGCATCATCGCCGCCACCAACCAGCAGCTCGAGGAGCGCATCGCGAGCGGCGAGTTCCGCGAGGACCTCTTCTACCGCATCAACGTCATCCCCATCCACCTGCCGCCGCTACGCCAACGGCGGGAGGACATCCCCCTCCTCGTCGACTTCTTCCTCGAGAAGTACAGCCGGCAGATGGAAGTGCCGCTGCGCCAGATCTCGGTCGACGCGATGAAGATGCTGGAGAGCTACGATTGGCCGGGCAACGTCCGCGAGCTCGAGAACCTGGTCGAGCGGGCGCTCGCTCTCGCCCACAGCGAGACGATCACGACCCGCGACCTCCCCGTCCACCTGCTCACCAACCGGCGGAGCTCCGCCGATGTCATCTCGCTCCCCGAGGAGGGGCTCAACCTCGACGCCTACCTCGAGCAGATCCGCGCCCAGCTGATGGCCGAGGCCCTCGACCGCACCCAAGGCGTCCAGACCCAGGCCGCCGAGCTCCTCGGCATGACCTTCCGCAGCTTCCGCTACTACGCCAAGAAGGCGGGGTTGAAGGGCGGCGACGGGGAGTAGAGAGAGTGGAGTGCTAGGATCTCAGCATGGGTAGGAACCGTGAGACGCTGGAGATGAAAGAGGAGCATCGAATGAGGCTGCTCGATCTTTCGGCGCGGCGGGGCGGCGAGCGTCTTTCCGACCTTGTCTCGGAGGCGATCGAGCACTACTTGGCGAGCGAGGAGGGGGAGGTCGCTCTCTCCGAGCGGCGCGGGGTTGCGCCGGAAACGAGCTCCGAGGACGCACGGAGGGTAGCTCTGGCGCTGCGTGGCAGCCTCACCGAAGGCGAGGCGGAGGAACTCGCCGCCGAGACCACCGCCCTACGGAATTCCTGGCGCGGCGCGCGTTGATCCTCGCCGACACCGACGTTCTTATAGATTATCTCCGGGGTCGTGATCCCGCCGCCGAGCGTGTGGCCGCCGAACTCGAGCGCAACACCCTGCACACCACCGTCGTCACTCGGTTCGAGCTGCTCAGCGGCGCCCGAACGGTTCGCGAGCTCGACCTCGTGCTCAAGCTGCTCGCGGTCGTTCCGGCACTGCCATTGGATGCAGAGGCCGCCGACCGCGCGGCCGAGATGCG
>DATBQN010000584.1:0-3364 GCA_036560825.1 Thermoanaerobaculia bacterium | reverse complement strand
CGAAGGCCGGGTCCTGGGCGTTCAGCGGCTGCATCTCGTCCGCCTCGCGGACGGTCGCCTCGAGGTGGCCCTCCTTCTCGACGATGCGCATGGCGATGCCGCGGTTCTCGCCCTGCAGCAGGAGCTGCATGCCGGCGAGGCTGCGCTGCACCTGACCGATGCGGGCCACGGTGCCGATGGTGTAGAGGTGCTCCGGGCTGACCTCGCGCACGTCCTCGCGCTGCGAGACGGCGAAGACCAGCCGCTCCGGGGTGGCGAGGGCCGCCTCGATGGCGCGCAACGTCCCCGGACGGCCGGCGTTGATCGGCGTGGTGACGCCGGGGAACAGCACGAAGTCCTTGAGGGGCAGGACGGGAAGGCTCATCAGGTCGGACATGTCGATCGATCTCCTGCGGCCCCGTTCGGAACGGGGCGCTGGCCGGTCTATCCCGGCTGTCGAGCGTCGCATCGAGCCGGTCGCCGGAGTGGCGATCCGGCCCCATGCGCACCCATTCAAACCATCCCCGGCGAAACCGCATTCCAACCTCCAGGCTGAATCTTAGCGATCTTCACTCAGGGCAACTCAAGAGCCGCTTGAATCCTTAGCTTCATGCGCTCAAATCTCAACGCTCGACATGGCCGATTATTTCCTTGACGAATCACCTGGCACCTCGCCTGGCACCTCGCCCAGGTCACCTTCATCGCCGTCGAAACCCGCACCCGGCGGGGCCGTAGAATCCTCGCGGGATCGGAACGGACGGGAGGTATCTCATGCTCGGATTCGGAACGCTGGGCGGCGACCTTCGCTTCGCCGCGCGCCTGCTCGCCAAGAGCCCCGGTTTCACCGCGGTGGCGCTGCTGACGCTCGCCCTGGGGATCGGCGCCAACACGGCGATGTGGAGCGTCGTCGACGCCGTCCTCCTCCGCCCCCTCCCCTACCCAGAGAGCGGCCGCATCGTCGTCGTCGGGGAGAAGAAGTCCTGCTGCGACTTCGCCCCCACCTCGCCCGCCAACCTCCTCGACTACCAGCGCGGGAATCGGAGCTTCGCGGCCCTCGCCGCATCCTTCCCGCTGCTCGCCCGCGCCACCGTCCGGCAGCGGGAGATGGCGCTCCGCGCCTCGCTCGGCGCCAGCCGCGCGCGCCTCCTCCGCCAGCTCCTCGCCGAGAGCGCCCTCCTCGTCGCCCTCGGCGGCGCGCTCGGCCTCGCTCTCGCGCTCTGGGCGCTCCGCCTCGTCTCGTTGCTCGAGGCCGGCTGGCTCCCCCGCGCCCGCGCCGTCCACGCCGATCCGGCCCTCTTCCTCTTCGCGCTCGGCGCCACCGTCCTCGCGGTCGTCCTCTCCGGCCTCGTCCCCGCCCTCCGCGGCGCCCGCACGGCGCTCCACGCGACGCTCCAGGAGGGCGGCCGCGCGAGCGCCGGCGGGCAGGGCCTGCGGCGCGCCTTCGTCGTCGCCGAGATCGCCATGTCGCTCACCCTCCTGGTCGGCGCGGGCCTCCTCATCCGCAGCTTCTCGCGCCTCCTCTCGATCGCCCCCGGCTTCGATCCCCAGGGGGTCGTCGCCGCCGGGCTCCAGCTGCCGCCCGCCCGCTACCCCACGGACGCCTCGCTCGTCGCCTTCTTCGACCGCCTTCTCGAACGGACCAGCGCGCTCCCCGGCGTCGCCGGCGCCGGGGTCGGCGACTCGCTCCCCTTCGGCGGCTCGAACACCAACGGCGACATCCAGATCGAGGGCCGGCCGCTGCGGCCCGGCGAGCAGATCACCGCCGAGAAGCGGGTGGCCTCCGGCGGCTACTTCCGCGCCCTCCGCATCCCGCTCCTCCGCGGCCGCCTCTTCGACGACCACGACCGCGGCAAAGAGCGCGTCTGCCTGATCAACGACAACCTCGCCCGCTTCGCCTGGCCCCATGGCGACCCCATCGGCCGGCGCGTCGACGTCATGGGGGATGGCTGGAGGACCGTCGTCGGCGTGGTGGGGAGCTTCCACACCAACGCCCTGGACGACCCGCCGACGCTCGACACCTACGTCCCCTACACCCAGTACCCGGTGCCCGGCCTCACGCTCGTGGTGCGGAGCCTGCGCGATCCCCGGCCGCTCGCCGTCCAGCTCCGCGCCGAGGTGCTGGCGATCGACCGCGACCAGCCGATCTCGGAGGTCGACCTGCTCACCGACCTCGAGGCGCGGTCGTTCGCCGGCCGGCGCTTCCACATGCTCGTGGTCGGCTCCTTCGCGCTCCTCGCCCTCCTCCTCGCCAGCCTCGGGATCTACGGCGTCATGTCCTACGCGGTCGCCCAGCGCACGCGGGAGATCGGCGTCCGCGTCGCCCTCGGCGCCGGGCCGCGCGCGGTCTGCGGCCTGCTTCTGAGGAGCGCCCTGTGGACGACGGCTGCCGGGGTCGCCGCGGGCATCGCCCTCTCCTGCGCCCTCGGCCGCGGGCTCGAGGCGCTCCTCTACGGCACCCCGAGCCACGACCCCCTGGTCTTCGCCGGCTCGACCGCGATCCTCGCCGGCGTCGCCCTCCTCGCGAGCCTGGTGCCGGCGCTCCGCGCGCTCCGTATCCATCCGGTCGTCGCGCTCAAGGCGGAGTGAGGGCGCCGGCAGCGCGTAGAATCCTCTGCCGTCCTTCCGGACATCCTTTCAAGGAGATCCCGATGCCCCAGCGCGCCCGTCGCCCGCTCCCGCTCGCCCTGCTCGTCCTCTCCGGCCTCCTCCTGCCGGTCCTCCCGCTCGCGGCCGACCCTCCGCCGGACGACTCCACGGCGGCGACCGCCGACGCCCCCCATGGTCGGAACGAGGGGCGGGACGAAGGCCAGGAGAAGGAGAAGAAGGAGAAGGACAAGAAGCCCGCCCCCGAGGAGAAGACGAGCCGCACCCGTCACTCGATCACCCTCGGCGGCCAGGCGATCCCCTACACGGCGACGGCGGGGAACTACGTGATGAAGGACGAGGACGGCGACGCCAAGGCCTCGATCTTCTACATCGCCTACACCAAGGACGGCACGAAGGACCCCGCCGGCCGCCCGGTCACCTTCTGCTTCAACGGCGGCCCCGGCGCGGCCTCGCTGTGGGTCCACATGGGCGCCTTCGGCCCCAAGATCGTCGAGCGGCGGGACGACGGCATGGGCCTGCCGCCGCCGGGCCGGCTGATCGACAACGAGTTCTCGCTCCTCGACGCGACCGACCTCGTCTTCGTCGACCCGGTGTCGACCGGCTACAGCCGCCCGGCGCCGGGCGAGAAGTCGAAGCAGTTCCACGGCTTCCGGCAGGACGTCGAGTGGGTGGGGGAGTTCATCCGCCTGTGGGTGACGAGGAACGAGCGCTGGGCCTCCCCCAAGTTCATCGCCGGCGAGAGCTACGGCACCACCCGCGCCGCCGGCCTCGCGCGGCA
>DATBQN010000583.1:0-2502 GCA_036560825.1 Thermoanaerobaculia bacterium | reverse complement strand
AAGATCGACGACGGCCGCCTGTCGCTCGCCCAGGACAAGCTGGCCGACCTCGAGAAGCAGATGGAGGACCGGGTGACCGGCGTGCGCCGGATGCAGGAGGACGCCTCGCGCGAGCTCAACAAGAAGAAGGACGACATCCTGGGCTCGGTCGACCAGCGCGTCATGCCGGTGATCAACCAGATCGGCAAGGAGATGGGGTACACCCTCATCTTTCGCAAGTTCGAGAGCGGCCTCATCTACGCCGACGAAGCGGTCGACATCACGCCGGCCGTGATCAAGCGGCTGGACGCCAGCCAGGGCAAGTAGGCCCGCGGTCCGCACCCTGGTGGCGCACCGGCTGGCCGAGCTCGCCGAGCTCCTGGGGGGGCGGGTGGAGGGCGACGCGGAGCGCGAGATCGACGCGATCCAGACGCTCGAGGCCGCCGGCCCGCGCGACCTCTCGTTCCTCACCCATGCCCGCTATCGGAAGCAGGCGGAGGCGAGCCGCGCCGGGGCTCTCCTGGTCGGCGCCCGCGACGCCCGAGCGCTCGGCGGTCCGCTCGCCGGCCGCGACCTGCTGGTGGTGGAGGACGCTCCCTACGCGGTGGCGCGCCTCCTCGCCCTCTTCCATCCGGCGGCGCCGCGGGAGGCCGGGGTGCACCCGACGGCGATCGTCGACCGCGGGGCGGCGGTCGACCCCACGGCTCACGTCGGTCCCTATGCCGTGATCGGCGAGGGGAGCTCGATCGGCGCCGGCGCCGCGGTCGAGGCGCTCGCCGTCGTCGGCCGGGGCTGCCGGGTGGGGGCGGGCGCGGTGCTCCGCCCGCACGTCGTGCTCTACGACGGCACCGAGGTGGGGGAGGGCTCGGAGGTCCATGCCGGCGCCGTCCTGGGGAGCGACGGCTTCGGCTACGTGAGCCGGCAGGGGCGGCACCACAAGGTGCCGCAGGCGGGGAGGGTGGTGCTCGAGGCGGACGTCGAGGTGGGGGCCAACAGCACCCTCGATCGCGCCACGGTGGGCGAGACGCGGATCGGCGCCGGCACCAAGATCGACAACCTGGTGCAGGTCGGGCACAACGTGCAGGTGGGGGAGGCGTCGCTCCTCTGCGGCCAGGCCGGCATCGCCGGCAGCGCCCGCCTCGGCAAGGGGGTCGTCCTCGCCGGGCAGGCGGGGGTCGGCGGCCACCTCGAGCTGGGCGACGGCGTGCAGGTGGCGGCGAAGTCGGCCGCCCTGGGATCGGTCCCCGCCGGCGTTCAGGTCGCCGGCATCCCGGCGATCGAGCTGCCGCGCTGGCGGCGGGAGATCGTCCTGCGCGGCCGGCTGGGGGAGATGAGCCGCCGGCTCGAGGACCTCTCGCGGAGACTGGAAGCGCTCGAGGGGAAGAAGGCTCGAGGAGACAAAGAATGAGTGATCTTCCGGTGCCGAACGACGAACGCGAAACCACCCAGGCGCCGCCCCAGTGGACGAGCGAATGGATCCAGACCATTCTGCCGCACCGCTATCCGTTCCTGCTCGTCGATCGGGTGCTCGCCATGGAGTCCAAGAAGAGCATCGTGGCGCTCAAGAACGTCACCGCCAACGAGGAGTTCTTCCTCGGCCACTTCCCCGGCCATCCGGTGGTGCCGGGCGTGTTGCTCGTCGAGGGGATGGCTCAGGCGGGCGGCATCCTCCTCCTCCACGACCTGCCGGACCGCGAGCGGAAGCTCCTCTACTTCACCTCGATCGAGAGCGCCAAGTTCCGCCGGCCGGTGGTGCCCGGCGACCAGGTGCGCTTCGAGATCGAGGTGCTTCGCCTGCGCGCCCTCTACTGCCGGCTCTCCGGCCGCGCCCTGGTCGACGGCCAGCTCGCCGCCGAGGCGGTCCTCTCCGCCGCCCTGGTCGAGCGCTAGATGAGGGTCGGAATGACGGGCGCCGGCGTCCACCCCACGGCCGTGGTCGACCCCTCCGCGCGCCTGGCGGAGGGGGTGACGGTCGGTCCCCACGCGGTCGTCGGCGCGCGGGTGGAGATCGGCCCCGGCACCGAGGTCGGCGCCGGGGCGCAGATCCAGGGGCCGGCGCGGATCGGCCGCGACAATCGGATCTCTTCCTTCGCCGCCCTCGGCTTCCCGCCCCAGGACTTGAAGTTCGGCGGCGAGGAGGTCTTCCTCGAGGTCGGCGACCGCAACCAGTTCCGCGAGTTCACCACCGTCCATCGGGGCACCGCCAAGGGCGGCGGCACCACCCGCATCGGCAGCGACAACCTGTTCATGGTCTACACCCACGTCGCCCACGACTGCCAGGTGGGGAGCCGCACCGTCTTCGCCAACAACGCGACCCTCGCCGGTCACGTCGAGGTCCACGACGACGCCTCGATCTCGGCCTTCTCGAGCATCCACCAGTTCTGCCGCGTCGGCCGCCACGCCTACGTCGGCGCCTACACGGTGGTGGTGATGGACGCCCTGCCGTTCGTCAAGACGGTCGGCCAGAAGGCCGCCTGCTACGGGATCAACACCATCGGCCTCACCCGCAAGGGGATGGCGCCG
>DATBQN010000582.1:0-13003 GCA_036560825.1 Thermoanaerobaculia bacterium | reverse complement strand
ACCGACCGCGAGCGCCTCCTCTACTGGGCGGCCGCCTTCCGCCCCCAGCTCGTCGTCAACTGCGCCGCCTTCACCCGCGTCGACGCCTGCGAGAGCGAGCGCGCGCTGGCGCGGGCGGTGAACGGCGACGGCGCCGGCAATGCCCTGGCCGCGGCGCGCGCCGCCGGCGCGCGCCTCGTCCAGGTCTCGACGGACTACGTCTTCGACGGCGGGGCGGCGAGCCCCTATCGCGAGGACGCCGCCACCGCGCCGCTCTCCGCCTACGGCGAGAGCAAGCTGGCGGGCGAGCTCGCGGCGCTCGCCGATCCGCGGTCGCTGGTCGTCCGCACGAGCTGGCTCTTCGGGCCCGGCGGCCCCAACTTCGTCGCCACCATCCTGGGGCTGGTCGCCGCTGGCCGGACGCCGCTTCGCGTCGTCGACGATCAGGTGGGGTGCCCCACCTACACGCCGTTCCTCGCCCGCGCCCTCGCCGACCTCGCCGCGCGGCAGGCCACCGGCGTCGTCCACTATCGCAACCGGGAGCCGGTCTCCTGGTACGCTTTCGCGCGCGCCATCGTGCGGCTCTCGGCCGGCGGGCCCGAAGCGGCCGAGGTCGTCGCGGTCGCCACGGCGGAATTCCCGCGGCCGGCGCCGCGGCCGGCGTACTCGGTGCTCGACGTCGCCCGCTTCGAGGCGGCCGTCGGGCGGCGCGTCGAGCCTTGGGAGGCAGGGCTCTGCGCTTATCTGGAGTCGAAGGAGGAGGGAGTCGAATGAAAGCTTTGATCACCGGGATCACCGGCTTCGCCGGCTCGCACCTGGCGGAGTATCTGCTCGCCGAGCACCCCGACGTCGAGGTGTTCGGCACCTCGCGCTGGCGCAGCCGCATGGACAACATCGAGCACCTGGGGGCGCGCATCACGCTCCTCGAGGCCGACCTGCGCGACTACACCTCGATGCACGCGGCGCTGGCGCGCTCGCGGCCCGACTACGTCTTCCATCTCGCGGCGCAGAGCTTCGTGCCGGCCTCTTGGAGCGCGCCGTCGGAGACGCTGTCGACCAACGTCGCCGGCGAGACCAACCTCTTCGAGGCGGTCCGCGCGCTGGGGCTCGACCCGATCATCCAGCTCGCCTGCTCGTCGGAGCAGTACGGCCTGGTGCTCCCCGGCGAGGTGCCGATCAAGGAGACCAATCCGCTGCGGCCGCTGTCGCCCTATGCGGTCTCCAAGGTGGCGCAGGACTTCCTCGGCTACCAGTACTTCCAGAGCTACGGCATGCGGGTCATCCGCACCCGCGGCTTCAACCACACCGGCCCGCGCCGCGGCCAGCCCTTCGTCACCTCCAATTTCTGCAGCCAGGTGGCGGCGATCGAGGCGGGCCTGCAGGAGCCGGTGATCCGGGTAGGCAACGTCGAGGCGATCCGCGACTTCACCGACGTGCGCGACATGGTGCGCGCCTACTGGCTGGCGGTGACCCGCGCCAAGCCCGGCGAGGTCTACAACATCGCCTCGGGCCGCGGCATCAGCATCCGCGCCCTGCTCGACAAGATCCTCGCGCTGTCGAACGTCGAGGTGAAGATCGAGGTCGACCCCGCCCGCCTGCGCCCCTCGGACGTCGAGATCCTCATCGGCGACAGCTCGAAGTTCCGCGCCGACACCGGCTGGGAGCCGCGCATCCCCTTCGACCAGACCGTCGCCGACCTCCTCGACTACTGGCGCGAGGTGATGGCGCGGCGCCGGCGGCCCGCCGCCAAGGGCTCCGCGGGCGCCTGATCCGATGCGCTTCCTGGTCACCGGGATCGGCGGCTTCGTCGGCCGCAACCTCGCCCGTCACCTGCTCGCCCGGGGCGACGAGGTGAGCGGCACCTACCTCGACGAGCGGCCCGACCTGCCGGGCGCCGATCTCCACGAGGCCGATCTCCTCGACCTCCCGGCCCTCGCGGAGGTCCTCCGCGCCGCCGCTCCGGAGGCGATCGTGAACCTGGCTGGGCTGTCGCACGTCGGCGAGTCCTGGGGGCGGATGTCCGACTACTTCCGGGTCAACGTCCTGGGCACCGAAAACCTGCTCCACGCGGCGGCCGGGCGGCGGGTGGTGATCGCCTCCTCGGCCGAGGTCTACGGCGCCGTGCCGCCCGAGCGGCAGCCGATCTCCGAGGACGAGGGAGTCGACCCCCGCACGCCATACGCCCTCACCAAGGCCGCCGCGGAGCGCCTCGCCATCGCCCACGGCGCGGTCATCGCGCGCTCCTTCAACCTGGTGGGGGCGGGACAGTCCCCGAGCTTCGCCCTCCCCGCGTTCGCCGCCCAGCTCGCCGCCATCGAGCGCGGCCTCCATGAGCCCGTCCTCAAGGTTGGCAACCTCTCGGCCCGCCGCGACTTCATCCACGTCGACGACGGCGCGGCGGCCTACCGCGCGCTGGCCTGCGCGGGCGGGCCCGGCGAGATCTACAACGTGGCCTCCGGCGAAGCGCCGTCGATCGGCGAGGCGCTCGAGCGGCTGATGGCGGTCTCGGGCGTGACGGCGCGGATCGAGACGGACCCGGAGCGCATGCGCCCCGTCGACCTGCCGCTCCTCCTGGGCGACAACCGGCGCCTCCGCGCCCTCGGGTGGGCGCCGCGGCATACCTTGGACGACGCCCTCGCCGACCTCTGGATGGCTGTGCGGGCCGGCGCACAGCCCCTGGGGGACCTTCAGCCGATCAGTTGACCGGCGAGGTCCGCACCTGGAAGGTGACCGTCCACTGGTAGTGGACGGGAACGGGCTTGCCGTCCACCCTCTCGGCCTCGATCTGCCAGTCGCAGACGGTGTCGAGAGCGCTGGCGTCCATGTCGTGCCAGCCGCTGCTGCGCTGGATCTCGGCCTCCCGCACGACGCCCGCCCGGTCGATGATCATGGCCACCACCGCGGTGCCGGAGGTGGTCGTCTGGCTGAGATAGTTGGGGTAGCGCGGCGGGGTCTCGTGGACGACCTTCGGCGGCTCGATGCGCTCGGGCTTCGCCGCGAGGCCGGCGGCGGCGACCTCGGCCGTGAGGGGGAAGGCCCCCCAGCGGTTGCGCTCGAGGAGCTCGCCCGGCGCGCCGTAGGCCCTGAGGCCGGCGTGGAAGAGGAGCGGGTCCAGCGTCTGCGCGGCGTTCCAGCGGCAGATCGCCGGCGCCTCGCGGCCGAGGCCCGCGTCGGCGAGAGCGCGGAGGGTGAGGAGGACGGCGAGGTAGGTCGCCGGCTGCTCGTTGTCGTCGATGGCGTGGTTCCACTGCGCGTGCGCCCGCTTTTCCGCCTCCTCCCACTGGTGGGCGCGCAACAGCTCGGCGACCTTGCGCAGCGCGGCGTCGTCGAGCCGAATGAGCTCCTCGAGCGGCTTGCCGGCGGGGCCGTTGGCGTTGAGCGTATAGAAGCTCGCCACGGGAGCCCCCGCCGCCATGGCGGGCGTGAACTTCCAACCGCGGGCCGCCTCGAGGACGGCGTAGGTCATCTCCGGCAGCCGGCTGGTGACGACCACCGGATCGCGCGGCCGTCCCGCGGCATTGATCACCAGCTCGGCGACGAGCCACTTGGGAACCGAGCGGCCGCGGAGGACCGGCGGCAGCACCGGCGGCGCGGCGGAGGCGATGCGCGCCGGCTTGGCCTCTTTCGCCGCGCCCCCGGCGGAGCTCGCCTTGCGCACGTCGAGGCCGGCGGGCGCCTCGCCCACCTTGCGCAGCGGATGCTGGGCGAGGTGCTTGGCCGCTTCGCCGAACGAGGAGAGGTCCTCCCAGGAGATCGGCCAGCCGCCGGCGAGGTTCTGCGCCACCTGCCAGTCCCAGTCCGCGTCGTCCGCGCGCTGGAGGCCGGCCTCGGCGACCGCCCGCCAGGCGACGAGCTCGGCCAGGGTTGGATGATCTTGGGGATGATCCTGCCTCGCCGCGAGCTCCCGGTCGATGCCGGCCTGCGCGGCGGCGAGCGCCGGGGCCCACTCGCCGCGCCGGAGCTGCCCCGCGATCGCCGCGCCCGGCGCGGCGCGGTCGGCCGGCTCGACGGCCTTCCCCGAAGCCCCCGACGACGTCGCCTGCGGCGACGCGGCCGTGGACAGCAGCCCGATCAGGCCGACAAGGATCGGTACCCTCGCGCCGTGTCCTCTCATCGCGACTCCTTTCCGGTTCCGCCGTGCGAGAATTCTTTCACGAACTCTCATTCGGGAGAGAACTCCATGGTGACGGAGTAGAAGGAGGGGACCGGCGCGCCGGCGCGGAGGGCCGGTTGGAAGCGGAAGCCGCAGAGGGCGTCGAGAGCGCTCGCGTCGAGGTTCGGGGAGGCGCTCGCGGCGCGGAGCTCCGGCTGGCGGAGCCAGCCCTGCGCGTCGACCACTCCGGCGAGCACGGCGACGTCGGCCAGCTTCCGGGCCCTCAGATACTTCGGATAGACGGGCTGCGCGCGCGCCAGGACCCGCGGCCGCGGCCGCGCGGCGGCGGCGCCGCTCTTGCCCTCGCGGCTGCGGTCCTCGCCGCCGTGGACCACCCAGCGCTCGCTCCCCCAACGGTTGCGGTCGAGGAGCTCGCCCGCCGCGCCGTAGGCGGTGAAGCCGGCGTCGTAGAGCGCCGGGGAGAGGACCTCGGCGGCCTGCCAGCGGCAGACCGCGGCGCCATCGTGGGATCGATCGGCGCCGGCCTCGGCGAGGGCGCGGAGAGCGAGGGCGGCGCCCAGGAGCTCGGGGCTCCGCTCGCCGCCGTTCAGGATCTCGTCCCAGCGGCGGACGGCGAGGCGCTCCGCCTCGGCGAAGCGGCCGGCGCGGAGGAGGCCGGCGACGGGCTCCAGGCCGCTGCTCGTCGGCAGCAGGGCCTCGAGCGGCCGGCCCGCCGGCGGATCGACCTCCACCTCCTCGAGGACGGCGACCGGCGCGCCGCGCTCCATGGCCGGCGCGAAGCGGAAGCCGCGCAGGCTCTCGAAGGAGCGGACGACGAGGTCGGCGCGGCGCCCGGAGACGACGACGGGATCGCGAGCCCGCCCCTCGGCGTCGACGACGATCTCGATCCGCAGGCTGGCGGGGATGCCGGGATGGCCCGCCCGCACCGCCGCGGGGTCGGGCAGCTCGCCGGCGAGCTTCCGCGGCGGGGTGATCCCGCTCGCCGCATCGGCGCGGCGCGCCACGCCTGCGGACGCCCCCGCGGGCATCTCGCCGGCCCGCCGCAGCGGATGGGCGGCGAGAAAGGCGCCGGGCCCGCCGGGCCCGCTGAATGATCCGAGCTCGGCGCCGGAGAGGACGCCGGGAACGAGGCTCTCCGCCTCGTGCCAGTGCCAGAGGGCGTCCTCGGTGCGGCCGAGCCCCGCCTCTGCGAGGGCGAGCCGGGAGAGCGCCTCGGCCAGCCCGACCGTCGGCTCGCGGCCGTCCGCCAGCCCCGCCGCGAGCTCGGCCCGCGCGCCGGCCGCGGCCTTCTCATAGTGCCCGCCATGCAGCGCCGCGTCGAGCGCCGCGAGCCGGCGCGCGGGCTCCTCGATCCAGGGGTAGTGCTCCTCGTCGCCGGCGGGCGTCGCCGGCGCGGCCGGAGGCGGCTGCGCCGTCACCGCCCTGCTGAGGCTGGGCGCCAGCGCGAGGGCGATGACGGCACCGACGGCAATCGCTGCGAGGTGTGGGCGAGGGCTTGGCACGAGAGCGAGCGCGGCCGGCGACTGGCGGCCGGCGTCACGGCGCGATGGTAGCCTACCCCGCCTATGGCTCCGAAGCTCTCGCGGTGTCGTCGCGCGGCGCTCCTCGCCGCGCTCGCGGTCTTCACGGCATGCGGGCGGAGCGCTCGCCAGCCGTCTCCCGCCGTGAGCATGGCGTCGAGCCCGGTGCCGGCGCCCGACCCCGGGATCGCGCGCGGCGGCGTGCCCGGGCGCCGGGTCCTCTTCATCGGCCTCGACGGCGCCGACTGGGACCTCCTCGATCCCCTCATGGCCGAGGGGGCGATGCCGAACCTCGCGGCGCTCGTCCACACCGGCCGGAAAGGCGTGCTGACGACGATCCACCCGCCGCTCTCGCCGCTCGTCTGGACGACGATGATGACCGGCGTCGGCCCGCTCGAGCACGGCGTCCTCGACTTCACCCGCTTCGATCCCGCGACCGGCGCGCGCGAGCCGATCACCAGCGCCGAGCGGCGGGTGCCCGCCATCTGGAACATGACGGCGGCGGCGGGCCGGAGCGTCGCCGTGCTCGGCCTGTGGGCGACCTATCCGGCCGAGCCGGTGCGCGGCGTCGTCGTCTCCGACCGCCTCTTCTCCTTCGAGTTCGGCGAGGCGGAGCCGCCGCCCGGCGCGGTCTACCCCGCCGCCCGCGACGGGTGGGCGCGGCAGGCGCGCGCCGCCGCCGAGGCGGAGACCGGCTACCCGGCGCTCCATGCCTACCTGCCCTGGCTCGAGGAGACCGAGTACCGCCGCGCCCTCGCCGAGCCGAATGCCTTCGCGCAGCCGGTCTCCGCTCTCCGCCGCATCCTCGTCGAGACCGCGGTCTACCGCCGCCTCGCCGCCGACCTCTTGAGCCAGAGTCCGCCGCCCGACCTCACCATCCTCTACATCCAGGGCACGGACGCCATCGGCCACCTCTTCGCGCCCTACGCGCCGCCGCGGCTGCCGCGCGTCTCGCCGCAGGACTTCGCGCGCTACAGCGGCGTGCCGCGGCGGTACTTCGCCGCCATCGATGGCCTGCTGGGCGAGATGCAGCAGCTCGCCGAGCGCTCGGGAGCGGTGCTCTTCCTCGCCTCGGACCACGGCTTCCGCTGGCGCGACCGCCCGGACGAGCCGCCGAGCTTCGCCGCCGCGACCGCCGGCCGCTGGCACCGCGAGGAAGGGATCTCGCTCCTCTGGGGACCGGGCGTCGAGCTCGGGCCAGGAGGCGCCGGCCCGACCGTCCGCGGCGACCGGGCGAGCGTGAAGCAGGTCTGTGCGACCCTCCTCGCCATTCTCGGGATGCCGTCCGATCCGCGCCTCGCCGAACCTCCGCTCGCCGGCGCCCCGGGCGCCGCGGGCAGCCCTCGCGCTCTCCCGGCCGTCCACTACGAGCGGGCCTTCCGGCCGGCCGAGCCGCCGGCGGCCGCCGAGGCGGCGCCGGGCGACGCCGAAGCGGTGGCCCGGCTCCGCGCCCTGGGTTACGTCGGAGCGAGCGAGCCGGCGCGGGCGCCGGCAGGGGCGCCGGACGGCGAGCGCACGCGCACCGCCGGCTCCTACGACAACGAGGGGCTGATCCTCCGGGAGGCCGGCCGCGCGACCGAGGCGCGCGCCGCCTTCGAGCGCGCCCTCGCCCGCGATCCCCGCAACGCCTCCGCGCTCTGGAACCTGAGCGATCTCCTGGCGGCCGCCGGCTCGACCGCGCCGCCGGCGAGCGACCTCGACCGCGCCGACGACCTGCTGGTGAAGGCCCTCGCCGCCGGCCTGCCGGACGGCGTGGCGCGCCTGCGCGAGCGCGCCCTCCGCTACGACCGCGGGGGAGCCGGCGACCGCAGCGTCCGGCTCCTCGCCGCCGGCGCCGCCGCCCGCCCCGACGACCCGGAGCTCTGGCTCCTCGCCGGCCGCTTCCGCATCGGGCGCCGCGACTGTCGCGCGGCGCTCGACGACTTCGAGCACGCCCTCCAGCTGGCGCCGAGAGACGCCGTCGCCTACGGCTCCTCCGCCCTCGCCCGCCTCTGCCTCGGCGACGCGCAGGGCGCGGCGAGGGACCTCCGCAGCTCCCTCGCCCTCGACCCCGACCAGCCCGAGATCCGCCGCACCCTGGTCGACATCGAGCGAACGCAGTGAGCCCCGAGCGCCTTGCTCAGCCACGGAGCAACTCGCTCCGCCGCAGAGCGAGCCACCGAGCCCCGGGCCCCTTCCTGATGGCTAGCGACATCGAGACTCCCGGGAGGCGTTCCTTTCCGTGCGGGTACGCTCCCAAGCGCAGGGCAGCCTCGTTTTCCGTGCGGCGGTGCTCCCCAGCGCCGGGAAGCCTCCCGTTCCGCGCGGTGGCGCTCCTGGGCGCGCGGACGCCGATGTTTCGCCGTGCAAGCGCTCCGCACGGCGGGGACGCCGTCCCTTCGTCGCGGAAGCGCTTCGCGCGGCGGGGACGCGGAAGAGCTCGGCTCTTCCCAGTACATTCGACTTGTAGGCGGAAGGATTGAAGCCTTGCGGGAAGAATCGAACTCTTCCCGGAAGAGTTGAAGTCCTCCCGGAAGGGTCGGGCTCTTCCCGCTAGAACCCGATCGTAACGGGAAGAGGCCAGCTCTTCCTCTTAGAGTCCGACTCTTCCCGTCCCGGGCGGCCTGGCCGACGAGCGTCTAGAGGGCTCGTGGACCGATCGCCGGATCGTCTACGAAGATCACGCGCGTGTCAATTAGGAGGAGCTCCGAAATTGGCGAAGGCACCCGACATGGAGCCAGCTACCGATCAACGGAGGGAGCCGCGGAGGGAGCCGCGAAGATCGGCTAGAATCGCGAGCGCCCTGAACCTACCCGGGAGCTTGCGCGTATGCCGATCCGCCGCTTTGCCGCCTCGGTCAGCTATCGAGATCAGGAGGGCGCATCTCGGGAGGAGGAGATCCCGGTGCGCGCCGAGAGCTACGACGCGGCGAACCGCCTCGTCCTCGCCTATGTGCTGGAGGTCATGAAGCTGCGCGAGTTCGAGCTCAGGATCGTGGGCTCCTGAGCGGCCGTTGCTCCCGATGAAGACGGCGGCCGGTGCCGCCTTGTGGTAGCGTTCCTCCCGCTTACTATCTCGCATCGATCGCATCGGTTCGGGACCCTGACGGCCTTCTCGGCGAGCGCCGTAGGCCGCGGGCGATCGGCACCCTGAGAGGAGAATTCCCATGCAGACGCCCCGTCGCTGTCCTCTGCTCCTCATCCCGGCCATGGCGACGATCGCAGCGATCACAGTGAGCGCCGCGCTCTCGCCGCTCGCCGCGCAGACCACCGGCGGCATCGTCGGACGGGCGAGCGACGAGTCCGGCGGACCGCTGCCGGGCGTCGTCGTCGAGGCGACCGGTGACGCCCTCCAGGGCTCGCGCACCGCGACCACCGACGCCTCCGGGCACTACCACCTGACCCTGCTGCCGCCTGGCCAGTACAACGTCGGCTTCTCGCTCTCGGGCTTCGGCACCGAGTCGCGCAAGGGCATCCACGTGGAGCTCGACAAGGACGCCACGATCGACGCGGTGCTCAAGCCCCGCGCGGCCGAGGAGATCACCGTCGTCGGCGAGGCGCCGGTCGTCGACACCACCTCGACCGAGCTGGGGACCAACCTGGACACCCGCACGATCGAGACCCTACCCACCGGACGCAACTACTCGTCGGTCGTCCAGATCACCCCCGGCGTCTCCTCCGACGCCAACCCCGACAACTCGGGGCAGACGACGATCACCGTCTACGGCTCGTCGGGGGCGGAGAACGCCTTCTACATCGACGGCGTCAATACGACCAACGTCGAGTACGGATTCCAGGGCAAGGAGCTCAACTTCGAGTTCATCGAGGCGATCGACGTCAAGACCGGCGGCTACGAGGCGGAGTTCGGCCGCTCCACGGGCGGCATCGTCAACGTCATCACCAAGTCGGGCGGCAATGCCTTCCACGGCGACGGCTTCGGCTACTACGACAACGACTCCCTGCAGTCGAACGCGGAAACGGTGGTCTCCTCCAGCGGCACCGTCAAGGGCTTCACCCGCGAGGACTACGGGCTCGATCTCGGCGGCTACATCGTGAGGGACAAGCTCTGGTTCTTCGGCGCCTACGACAAGGTGACCAACACGACGAAGAGCGCCCTGCCCTCGGGGCCGGCGAAGAACTCCGTCGTCAGCTCGGACAGCGACCACAAGCTGGGGGCTGCGAAGCTGACCTACCGCTTCTCGGCCAGCCACTCCGTCATCGCCAGCTTCTTCCAGGACCCGCGGACCGACACCGGCGCCATCAACGACGCCAACCACACCCTGAACGGCGACCCCCTCACCTATCTGGGGAGCCAGCAGTTCGGCGGCAAGGACTACGCCCTCCGCTACCAGGGCGTCGCCAGTTCGAGCTGGGTGTTCACCGCCCAGGCCTCGCGCCATCAGGAGCAGAACTCCGTCGGCCCGGCCTCGGCGGCGGGCGACGTCATCCAGTTCATCGACAAGTCGAGCCCGACCAGCGGAGACTTTCAGACCGGCGGCTTCGGCCTCATCCAGGACAAGACCTTCAAGCGCGACTTCTTGGGCGGCTCGGCGGAGCGCTACCTGGGAGGCCACGAGATCAAGGGCGGGATCGAGTACGAGAAGGAGGACGCCAACGTCACCAAGCGCGAGTCGGGCGGCCAGCAGGTCAGCGTCTTCGCCAACCCGAACGATCCCGGCATGCCGATCTACAGCCATGCCTACTGGACGACGCCCGACGCCTCGATCGGCGACGCCCCGGTCTCGGCGCTCTTCGCCTCGCCCTCGCACAAGGTGACCACGGCCTACCTGCAGGACCGCTGGACGGCGCGACCGAACCTCACCGTGACCTACGGCCTGCGCTGGGACCGCCAGCAGATCATCGACGCCGAGGGCACCCAGCAGATCGACCTCAAGAAGGACTTCGCGCCGCGCCTGGGCGCCATCTGGGACCCGCGGAGCGACCACAAGAGCAAGGTCTACCTCTCGGCGGGGCGCTTCTACGAGCAGATCCCCATGGACCTCGTCATCCGCTCCTTCTCCTTCGAGCGCCAGCCCCGCATCGTCAACTTCTCGCCCACCGACAACCACCCGGACCCCAACGCCGAGGCCATCCTCGGCACCGGATCGGCCATCCTCGGCGGCTTCACCGAGCCTGCCGACCCCGACCTCGGCGGCCAGTATCTCGACGAGTACATCCTGGGCGCCGAGCGCGAAGTGCTGCCCGACGTCTCGGTCGGCATCAAGGGGATCTACCGGAGCTACGGGCAGGTGATCGAGGACTTCCTCTGCATCAACGACGGCACCTACTGCATCGGCAACCCGGGGAAGGGGATCTTCAAGCGCGACTTCACCCTCGACTACTCGAGGACCTACCCCACGCCGGAGCCGAAGCGCATCTACAAGGGCGTCCAGATCGACGTCACCAAGCGTTTCTCGCGCAACTGGCAGGGGCTCGCCTCGTACATCTACTCGAAGCTCGACGGCAACTACGACGGCGAGTACTCGCCCTTCACCAACGTCGGCGCCGACCCCAACATCTCGGCGGCCTACGACTACTACGACTTCTTCACCAACGGCTCCGACCTCACGCGCATCACCAACAAGGGGCCGCTGTCGAACGACCGCCGGCACCAGCTCAAGGCGTCCGGCATCTACTTCACCCCCTGGAAGCTGCAGATCGGTCTCTCCGCCTTCTACAGCAGCGGCACGCCGCTCACCCGTTACGGCTTCTCCGACGCCTACGGCCGCTACGAGTTCTTCCTCACCCCGCGCGGCGCCGAGGGCCGCTCGCCCTCGATCTACGAGGCGGACCTCCATCTCGGCTATCCGCTCGCCGCGGGACCGACGACCGTCAACGTCCTCCTCGACGTCTTCAACCTCTTGAACGCGCAGCAGCCGATCCTGCTCGACCAGCGCTGGGGCTTCGCGGAGGCGGACAACGCCTCGCCCACGCCGGTCAACCCGAACTACAAGAGACCGATCCTGCGAACACCGCCGAGGTCGCTGCGGCTGGGGTTGCGGGTCAGCTTCTAGCGGCGCAGCGGCCCGCCTTGGAGCCGGCCGCGAGGGAGCAGCCCATCTCGCGGCCACAGCGGTTTGGCAGGACGTAACTTCCCGTGCCCGGGTGGATATCTAGGTCGAGGGAGCGCACCGTCCAGGCGCTCGTCCACGGCCGATGTCCCACACCCTGACGCTCGCCGCGAGCGACCTGAGCCAGAGCAGCCCGCGAGATGAAGCGAGGGCGCGGGTCGCCCGGCAGGCCGGCGCCACGATGACAGACTTCACCGCGCTCTACGAGAAGTACTCCCCCGACGTCTTCCGTTTCGCGCTCTATCTCTGCGGCGAGCGGAGCGCGGCCGAGGACATCACGGCGGAGACCTTCGTGCGCGCGTGGACCTCGCCCCAGCGGATCGAGATGAGCACCGTGAAGGGATACCTCTTCACCATCGCCCGCAATCTCTTCCTGCAGGAGCTGCGAAAGACGTCGCGGCGGGTCGAGCTCGATCGCGAGCCCCTCGACGGGCGCGCCGGCCCGCACGCCGAGGCCGAGGGCAAGGCGGAGCTCGGCGCGGTGCTGGCGGAGATGCGGAAGCTGCCCGAGATCGACCGCGCGGTCCTCCTCATGAGGGCGGTCGACGGGCTGCCCTACGAGGAGATCGCGCGGGTGCTGGGCATCTCGCTGGTGGCGGCGAAGGTGAAGGTTCACCGGGCGCGCCTCGCGCTCGCCGGAGCGCGCAGGACCTGACCGAACTGAGAAGGAGACCGAATGAACGTCACGCAGGAAGTGATCCTGGACCTGTTGCCGCTCTACCTGGCGGGCGAAGCGAGCCCGGCCACGCGCGCCCTCGTCGAGGAGTACATGAAGCAGGATCCAGAGCTCGCGCAGCGCATCCGGAGGCAGTGGGCGGAGAGCTTCGAGAAGGTGGTGCCGCCCGCGCTGCCTCCGGACCTCGAGCTGCGATCGCTCCGCCGCACGCGGAAGCTCCTCGGCTGGCAGAGATGGCTGCTCGGCCTCGCGATCGGTTTCTCGTCGCTCGCCCTGAGCTTCCAGATCTCGTTCGACGACGGGCACTTCCGGGAGTTCCATTTCCTCCTCCGCGACTTTCCCGCGGAGATCGGGACCCTGGTGGTGCTCGGCCTTGCCTGCTGGATCCCCTATCTCCTCATCCGCCGCCGCCTCCGAACAACCGTGGGATAGGTCGCCGCGAAGAGCAATTCAAGCGATCGTGTGCGATCGAATTGCTCAACAGCTAGTTAACTTTAATTAATCGATCTCGCCGCAACAGAACCGCAAGCGCAGTCCTTCCAGAGGCTTGCGGCGGCGCGCCCGCGCCGCCGCAAGCTCAGGGTTATCAAAGAAAAATCAAAAATCACATTGTTGTCCCGGGTAAGAGGGGGGAGCGCACTCACCATCGGAGCTTCCAGAGCTCA
>DATBQN010000581.1:0-3584 GCA_036560825.1 Thermoanaerobaculia bacterium | reverse complement strand
TTCCTGGCGACCCTCTCGCACGAGCTCCGCACGCCGCTCAACGCCATCCTCGGCTGGGCGCAGATGCTCCGCATGACCCAGCTCGAGCCGGCGGTCGCGCAGCGCGCCTACGAGACGATCGAGCGCAACGCGCGCGCCCAGGCGCAGCTCATCGCCGACCTGCTGGACGTGTCGCGCATCATCACCGGCAAGCTCCGCCTGGAGCTCGGGACGGTCGACCTGGCGCGGGTGGTCGAGGCGGTCCTCGACACCGTGCGCCCGGCGGCGGAGGCGAAGCGGATCGCCATCGCGCTGCGCTTCGAGCCCGGTGCCGGCGCGGCCTGGGGCGACGCCGACCGCCTGCAGCAGGTGATCTGGAACCTGCTCTCGAACGCCATCAAGTTCACCCCGCCGGACGGGCGGGTGGAGGTGGCGCTGTCGCGCGCCGCCGACCAGGTCGCGATCCGGGTGAGCGACAGCGGCGCCGGCATCCCGGCGGAGTTCCTGCCCTACGTCTTCGACCGCTTCCGGCAGGCCGACAGCGCCACCACCCGCAAGCACGGCGGCCTCGGGCTCGGCCTCTCGATCGCGCGCCATCTGGTCGAGCTGCACGGCGGCACCATCGCCGCCGAGAGCGCGGGGCTGGGGAGCGGCTCGACCTTCACCGTGGTCCTGGCGGCGCAGCCGGCACCGGGCGCCGGCGGCGGCGAGCGGGGCGCGGCGCCGGGCGCCGGAGCGCTGGCCTCCTGGAACGCCCCGGGCACGCTCGCCGGCGTGCGCGTGCTCGTCGTCGAGGACGAGCTCGACACCCGCGAGCTCCTGGTGCGCGTGCTCGAGCGCTGCGGCGCCGAGGTGGCGGCCGCTCCTTCGGTCGCCGCGGCGATGGCGGCGATCACCGGCTTCGACAGGCCGCTGCCGCACATCGTCGTCTCGGATATCGGCATGCCCGAGGAGGACGGCTACGTCCTGCTGCGCCGGCTCCGCGAGCGCCCGCCGGAGCAGGGGGGCGCCATCCCCGCCATCGCCCTCACCGCCTACGCGCGGAGCGAGGACCGCCACCGCGCCCTCGCCGCGGGCTTCGCCACCCATCTCGCGAAACCCATCGAGCCGGCCGAGCTGGTCGCCGCCGTGGCCCGGCTGGCGACGCGGGGCTGAGCGGACGGGCGGCGCGGCGGCCGCCTCGATCCGAGGTGGGCGTCGCGAGGTCGTCGCGTCGCGTTGACGGATGGATCCCCTGCGGCCTAGAATCGCCGTCCGAATGCGAAGAGTCACGGGCATCGGCGGCATCTTCATGAGCGCCAAGGATCCGAAGGCGCTATGCGATTGGTACAAGGAGCACCTCGGGATCGACGTTCAGGCCTGGGGTGGAGCGGCCTTCGACTGGACCGACTCCGAAGGCAACCCGACCAAGGGAACCACGGCCTGGTCGATCGGCCCAGCAGACGGCAAGCACTTCGCTCCGAGCCAGTCGACCTTCATGGTCAACTATCGAGTCGAAGATCTGGCGGCACTTCTCAAAGCACTGCGCGAGGAAGGTTGCGACGTGCTCGAGAAGACCGACGACTCGGAGTACGGGAAATTCGGATGGGTCATGGATCCAGAGGGCAACAAAGTTGAACTCTGGCAACCGCTACAAGGGCAATGAAGTTCGGAAGGATCCAAGCCTTCCCGGAAGGCGCCGTTTCTTCCCGGAAAATTTCGATCTTTCCCGGAAGAATCCGTTTTTTCCCGGAAGACATCGACCCTTCCTGGAAGCGAGGAGATCTTCCGAGAAGATCTCGCGGCTTCCCGGAAGCGGCGGGATTTTCCGCGAAGCGCCGGGATTTCACCGCTCGCCAGCAGATCTCGCCGCGCGCGCCCGAGCTTCCGCTTGAAATCTCGCCCTGCGGAGCGCACGGCGAGATCCCGCGATAGAATTTCACCGACGGGACGGAATCCTGAAAATCCGGCGCCGGCGCCCGCCGTTCGCGGCGGGATTCCCCCATCCGCCGTGAACTCTTCTCGGCGACGGCGCTCCCGGCTCCGCGCGGCTCTCGTGGGATAATCCGCCCATGACGACCCCCCAGCAGCGCGTCGAAGCGGACCTCAAGACCGCCATGAAGGCGGGCGAGAAGGTGCGCCTGTCCACGCTCCGCATGCTCCTGGCGGAGGTCAAGAACGACCGTATCCGCCGCGGCGGGGAGGTGGACGAGGCGGCCTTCGCCGGGCTCGTGCGCAAGGCCATCAAGCAGCGTGAGGAGGCGTCGGAGCAGTACCGCAAGGGCGATCGCCCCGAGCTCGCCGACAAGGAGGAGGGCGAGGCGAAGCTCCTCGCCACCTACCTGCCGGCGCAGGTCGACGAGGCGACGATCCGCGCCGCCGTCGAGGCCCTGATCGCCGAGCGCGGCCTCTCCGGGCCGGCCGCCATGGGGCCGGTGATGAAGGAGATGCTCGCCCGCTTCGGCTCGTCGGCCGACGGCGCGGTCGTCTCCCGCGTCGCGCGCGAGGCGCTCGCCGGGCCGCGCTGATCCGGCGGCCGGCCGCCCACCGCGCCAGCCGCCAACTCTCATGCCTTCCCGCGTCATCGTCGGCACCGCCGGCCACATCGACCACGGCAAGACCAGCCTGGTGCTCGCCCTGACCGGGATCGACTGCGACCGCTGGGCGGAAGAGAAGGAGCGCGGCATCACGATCGACCTCGGGTTCGCCCACCTCCGCGAGGGCGACCTCCAGGTCGGCTTCGTCGACGTGCCCGGCCACGAGCGCTTCCTCCACAACGCGCTGGCCGGCCTCGGCGGCATCCGCGTCATGCTCTTGGTAGTGGCGGCCGACGAGGGGGTGAAGCCGCAGACCCGCGAGCACCTGGCGATCTGCTCGCTGCTGGGCATCCCCGCCGGGCTGGTCGCCCTCACCAAGGCCGATCTCGCGAGCCCGGACCTCCTGGAGCTCGCCCAGCTCGAGGTCGAGGAGCTCCTCGCCGGCACCCCCTTCGCCGGCGCCCCGATCCTCCCGGTGGCGAGCCCGACGGGCGCCGGCATCCCCGCGCTCCGCGCCGCCCTCCTCGAGATCGCCGCGCGCCATGCTCGCCAGACCCGCGCTGCCGACGCTCCGGCGGAGGGGTCCTCGCCGCCGGCGCGATTGCCGGTCGACCGCGCCTTCCACCTGCGCGGGCTGGGGGTGGTGGTGACGGGGACGCTCGCCGCCGGCGCGGTGCGCGTCGGCGACGCCCTCGAGGTCCTGCCGCGCGGCGGCACGGCGCGGGTGAGGAGCATCCAGGTGCACGGCGAGCCGCGGGAGGCGGCGCTCGCCGGCGAGCGCACCTCGCTGCAGCTGACCGGGGTCGTCCTCGACGAGCTGCGGCGCGGGGTGGAGCTGGCGACGCCGGGAGCCTTCGCCCCCACGGTCTCCCTCTGCGCCCGCCTCACCCTGCTGCCCGAGACGCCTGCAGCGACGCCTGCGACCCCGGCGACGAAGGCGCTCGAAGGCTTCACCCCGGTCCGCCTCCATCTCTACGCCAGCGAGGCGGTGGGGCGCATGCGCCCGCTCCCCGCGGGCGACCGGAGCCCGGGTGGGAGCCCGGGCCGCCTGGCGCCGGGGGAGACCGGCCTGGTGGAGATCCGGCTCGC
>DATBQN010000580.1:0-3900 GCA_036560825.1 Thermoanaerobaculia bacterium | reverse complement strand
CTCTTGAGTGATCTCTTGCATCGCGATGGGCTCACTAAGGAAAGTCAATTGAGCTTAGCACGGCGGGTATATCCTCCTCCCATGAAGAAGATCAGCCGCGAGGACGCGCTCGCGTACCACGCCGACGGACGCAAGGGGAAGATCCAGGTCGTCCCCACCAAGCCCACCGAGACGCAGCGCGACCTCTCGCTCGCCTACAGCCCGGGGGTCGCCTGGCCCTGCAAGGAGATCGCGGCCGACCCGCTCGCCGCCTACCAGTACACCGCCAAGGGGAACCTCGTCGGGGTGATCAGCAACGGCACCGCCGTCCTCGGGCTCGGCAACATCGGCGCCCTCGCCGGCAAGCCGGTGATGGAGGGCAAGGGGGTCCTCTTCAAGCGCTTCGCCGACATCGACGTCTTCGACCTCGAGGTGGCGACCGAGGACCCCGAGGAGTTCATCCGCGCGGTGCGGCTCCTCGAGCCCACCTTCGGCGGCATCAACCTCGAGGACATCAGGGCGCCCGAGTGCTTCGAGATCGAGCGCCGCCTCAAAGCCGAGATGTCGATCCCGGTCTTCCACGACGACCAGCACGGCACGGCGATCATCTCGGGGGCGGCGCTGCTGAACGCCCTCGGCCTCACCGGACGCCGCATCGAGGACGCCCGGATCGTCTTCTCCGGCGCCGGGGCGGCGGCCCTCTCCTGCGCCAAGCTCTACCTGCAGCTCGGGGCGCGGCGCGAGAATCTGGTGATCTGCGACCGCAAGGGCGTCGTCTACCGCGGGCGCGGCGAGGAGATGGACCCCTACAAGGCCGAGCTCGCCGCCGACACCTCCGCTCGCACGCTCGCCGAGGCGCTCCGCGGCGCCGACGTCTTCATCGGCCTCTCGGTCGGCGGCGTCGTCTCGGCGGAGATGATCCGCGGCATGGCGAAGGACCCCATCGTCTTCGCCATGGCGAACCCCGATCCCGAGATCGGCTACGAGGAAGCCAAGGAGGCGCGCCCCGACGCCATCGTGGCGACCGGGCGCAGCGACTACCCGAACCAGGTCAACAACGTCCTCGGCTTCCCCTTTCTCTTCCGCGGCGCGCTCGACGTCCGCGCCACCGACATCAACGACGCGATGAAGCTGGCGGCCGTCCAGGCGCTCGCCGAGCTGGCGCGCGAGGACGTGCCGGACGGCGTCCTCAAGGCCTACGGCCTCGAGCATCTGCGCTTCGGCCGCGAGTACCTGATCCCCAAGCCGCTCGACTACCGGGTGCTCCTGCGGGTGCCGCCGGCGGTCGCCCGCGCGGCCATCGAGAGCGGCGTCGCGCGGGTGCCGATCGCCGACTTCGACGCCTACCAGCGCCGCCTCGAGACCCTCATCTCCCGCCGCCTCGAGCTCATGCGCGGCGTCATCGACCGCGCCAAGCGCGCCCCCAAGCGCATCGTCTTCCCCGAGGGCGAGCACGAGAAGATCCTGCGCGCCGCGAAGATCCTCGTCGACGAGGGGATCGCCCATCCCATCCTCCTCGCCCGCCGCGAGATGATCGCCCAGCACCTCGCGGAGCTCGACCTCGCCGAGGACAAGGTGACGATCATCCACAACGAGAGCTGCCCCGACTTCCGCCGCTACGCCGAGCGCTTCCACGAGCTCCGGAAACGCGACGGCGTCACCCTGGTCGACGCCTTGAAACGGATGCGCCAGCGCAACTACTTCGGCACCATGATGGTCGAGGAGGGGGACGCCGACGGCCTCATCTCGGGGATCACCCAGTCCTATCCCGACACCATCCGCCCGGCGCTGCAGATCATCGACACCCGGCCCGGCGTCCGGCGCGTCTCCGGCGCCTACATCCTGATCCTCGAGGAGAGGCTCTTCTTCCTCGCCGACACCACGGTCAACATCGACCCCTCGCCCGAGGAGCTCGCCGAGATCGCCCGGCTGACCGTCGAGTTCGTGCGCCGCTTCGACATCGTGCCGCGGGTCGCCATGCTGTCGTTCTCGAACTTCGGCTCCAACCGCCACCCGGCGGCGGCCAAGGTGCGGCGGGCGGTCGAGATCCTCCGCCAGTCGGACCCCGACCTCGAGATGGACGGCGAGATGCAGGCCGACACCGCGGTCCTCGAGTCGATCCTCCGCGAGAGCTACCCGTGGAGCCGGCTCAAGGAGCCGGCCAACGTCCTCATCTTCCCCGAGCTGCAGTCCGCCAACGTCGCCTACAAGCTGATCTGGCGGCTCGCCAACTGCGAGGCGATCGGTCCCATCCTCCTCGGCATGGGCAAGCCGGTCCACGTCCTCCAGGGCGGCGTCGAGGTCACCGACATCGTCAACATGGCGGCGATCTGCGTCGTCGACGCCCAGGAAAGGGATCAACCAGGGAGCAACTAGGGAGCAACTGCTGAGGGAGCGCTGAAACGAGCCGGGCCGGCGATTCGCGGTAGAATGCGCCGATCGGATATCTGGAAACGTATCTGGAAACGCTGAGAGACAACCGGGGGCACCACGCCCCCTTCTGCTTCTGAGGAGGTCACGAACATGAAGCGCGTCACATCGAGTCTCCTGGGTGCCGCCCTGCTGGCCGCGATGCTCGTTCCGGCTCTCGCGGTGGCGAAGCCCCAGAGCACCAAGCCCCGCCTCGCCGTGCTGGAGTTCAAGAACAAGGCCGACAACCAGTGGTGGTGGCACGGCGGCGCCGCCGCGGCGCAGGACGTCTTCGTCACCCAGCTGGTCAAGAGCGGCAAGTTCCGCGTCGTCGAGCGCGAGCAGCTCGAGGCGCTGATGAAGGAGAAGAACCTGTCGCTCTCGGGCGACGTCGACCCGGCGACCGCCGTCCGCGTCGGCAAGCTCCTCGGCGTCAACTACCTGCTGACCGGCGCGGTCACCGAGTACGGCGCCGAGGACAAGGGCGCGCACGGCGGCTCGTTCCGCGGCCTGCCGAGCTTCGGCGTGCACAAGAAGACTTTCGTCGCGGCGCTGAACGCCCGCCTCATCGACACCTCGACCGGCGAGGTGGTGTGGGCCGACGAGGCGCGCTCCGAGGAGAGCCACTCGAACGTCGACGTCGGCGGCTTCGGCGGCGGCGTCTCGAACGACGATCGGATGTTCGACAAGGTCATGAAGCCCTGCATCGAGCAGCTCACCGCGAGCCTCAAGGCGGCCGACCTGTAGAGCTGGGTTCCTGCTTCAGCCTGCGGGGTGAAAGGACCCGGCCTCGGCCGGGTCCTTTCTGCGTTCAGGCGCGTCTCATTGGGGACGGAACGAGACGCGCATGATGGTCCACATCTTGACCCGCACGCCTTCCTTGGCGGCCGGGCGGAAGGTGGAGCGGCGGGCCGCCTCCATCGCCGCCTCGTCGAAGCCGAAGCCGACCCTGGAGCCCACCGGCTGGCTCTGCACGACCCGGCCGGCCTCGTCGACCAGCACGCGCACCTCGACGTCCGCCGATTTGTTCATGCGCCGCGCCGCCGATGGATACCGGGGCTCTGGCATGCCGACCATCTTGGGCGGGGTGACGCCGGCGCCGGCCTGCACCAGGTCGCCCACCTGCACGGCGGGCGGCGTTGGAGCGGGCGGCGCGGACGGCGGCGCGCCGGCGGCGGCCGCGGTGCCGGCGGGAGCCGGCGCGGGGGCGGCGGCCGACGGGCTCGGATGGGCGGGCGCCGGGGAGCCGGCAGGGGCCGGTACAGGGGCCGCGGCCGGAGCCGGCGCGGCCGGAGCCGGCTCGGTCTCGGCGGGTGCCGGCTCCGGGCGCGCGCCGCGCGACTCGCTCGGCGGAGGCGCGGAGGCGCGCGCGGGCCGCTCGGCCACCGCCTCCGCCTTCTTGCTGTCCTGGAGCTGCTTCTGGAGGACCTTGAGCTTGTCGTCGTACTGCAGCTTGATCTTCGCCTCCATCTCCTTGCTGCGGGCGTCGAAGAGGGCGGCGATCTGCGCCTG
>DATBQN010000579.1:0-14254 GCA_036560825.1 Thermoanaerobaculia bacterium | reverse complement strand
TTCGACGGCATGCCGCACCGCCTCGCGGCGGCGCTCCTCGAAGCGGATGCTGGGGTCCCTCAGGGAGCCCGGACCTCGAGCTGACCCTCCAGCCCGCGCTCGAGCACGCGCCCGCGGTCGAAGCCCGGCATCGCGAGGGCCTCGCGCACGACGGCGAGCGCGGCCTCTTCCGGCACCAGGCCGATGAGCTCGGTCTCGATCACCTCGGTGCCCGCCGCGGCGGCCTCGCCGCGCACCGCCTGGAGCGCCTCCCACATCGAGGTCCGCCGGTAATCGACGAGGTTCATGCTCACCTGGGCGCGGCCGCGGCTGGGGAGGAGCACGCCGATCGCGCGGAGGGCCGGCAGCCCTCCCGCCGACTCGCGCACCCGCCGCGCGATGGCGCGGGCGACGCCGACGTCGGCGGTCGCCAGGACCGCGTTCATGGCGATGAGGAAATCGCGCGCGCCGACGACCGTTACCCCGGCCGTCGGATGGACGCGCGCCGGCCCGAAGTCGGGGGCCCATGCGGGGCCGGCGATCTTCTCGGCGAAGCCCTCGAACCCGCCGCGACGGATGTCGGCCAGGAGCCGCCGCTCCGGGCGCCGGGCCGCCCGCTCGTAGAGGTAGACGGGCAGATCGAAGCGCTCGGCGAGCGCCGCGCCGAGGCGCTCGGCGGCCTCGACCGCGAGCGGCATCGACGCGCCGGCAAGCGGCACGAACGGCGTCACGTCGACGGCGCCGACGCGCGGGTGGACGCCCCGATGGCGGGTGAGGTCGATCTCGGCGAGCGCCGCCTCGTAGAGGGCGAGGAGGCCGGCGTGGAGCGCCGCGGGCTCGCCCGCGAGGGTCAGCACCGAGCGGTTGTGATCGGGATCGGAGGAGGCGTCGAGGAGCCGGACGCCGGAGACGCCGGTGACGGCCCGGAGCAGCCGTGCCACCACCTCGGGGCGGCGGCCCTCGCTCACGTTGGGGACGCACTCGAGTGGTGGCACGCGTGGCAAAGTATAGCAACGCCGCGGGTTGTCCCATCGGAGCGACTTTGCTAGGATGCGCTGCGATCTCTTGAAGACAGCATCCGTAGCCCCTGCTAGGCCCGCCCCGAGATGACTTATCCTGGAAAT
This sequence comes from Thermoanaerobaculia bacterium, assembly GCA_036560825.1. GTDB lineage: Bacteria > Acidobacteriota > Thermoanaerobaculia > Multivoradales > UBA5704 > DATBQN01. The sequence continues at coordinate 13,151 of DATBQN010000579.1, read as the reverse complement.
TCCGCGCTCTCCGCCGACGCGCAGCAGCGGATCCTCGGCACCTTCGATCAGACCCTCGAGCTGGCGCAGAACGGCAGTCGCCAGGAGGCGCTGCTCGGCTGCGACTTCGTGCTGCGGATGGACCCCCACTTCGAGCCCGCCCTCCGTCTCCAGGACCGGCTAAAAGCCTCGGCCGGGCCGGTCGCGGTCGCCGACCTCAAGGCGCTCGCCGCCGGCGAGCCCGGCAGCGCGGGAGCTTCGGGCGAGCTCCATGACCTGAGCCATCTCGCCGCCGAGCTGCCGGACCTCGACGATCTGGATGCCGGTCTCCCCGAGCTGCCGCCCGAGCCGGGCGCCAAGGCTGCGCACGAGCTGCGCGCCCGCTTCTCCCAGCTCCTCGCAGCGCGGCGCTATGACGAGCTGCTCGCGGCCGTCGAGCGCGAGAGCGCCACGGTCCTCGCCGACCCCGAGCTCGGTCACCTGGCGGAGATGGCCCACCAGCGGATGGAGGCGGAGCCCTACGTCCGCAAGTTCCTCGACAAGGTCCGCGAGGCGACCGCGCGCGGCGACCGCGCCGAGGCCGAGCGCCTGCTCGACAAGGCGCGCGCGCTCGATCCGACCCATCCCGGCATCGCCGAGCTACAGGCGCCGCACACCGCTCCAGCCGCTCCGACCCCTCTGATCGCTGCAACCGCTCCGACCGCTCCGATCCCTGCGGCCGTTCCCTCGCCGCCGACCTCTCCGGCCCCGCCCATCCCTCCAACCCCTCTGAATACCGCGCTAGCCCCCGAGAACCTCGGCTTCGCGCTCGACGAACAGGAGCTGCCGGAGGCGCTCAAGCCGAACGTCGCGCCGGCGCCCTCCGCCTTCGGCGGCGACTCGGAGAGCGAGCGCCGCATCCGCCAGCTCCTCGACGAAGGGCAGGCCGCGCTCGACGGCGGCGATCCGCAGGCGGCGATCGACGCCTGGTCGCGGATCTTCCTCATCGACATCGATCACCACGAGGCGGCGCGGCGCATCGAGGCGGCCCGCAAGATCAAGGCCGAGAACGAGCGCCAGGTCGAGGAGGTCTTCCACGACGGTCTGGCGCGCCTCGAGGCCGGCGACCTCCCCGCGGCGCGCCGGGCCTTCGAGCGCGTGCTCGAGCTGCAGCCGAGCTATCTCACGGCCCGCGAGTACCTGCAGCAGCTGGACGCCGGCGAGGTGCCGGTGGTGGCGTCGGCCCTGGCCTCGGGGGCCCCGCCGATGCGCGACGCGACCGCCGAGGGCCCGGCCTTCGCGCTGCCCCCCCTCGATACCGGCTCGGCCGAGCTCACGGAGGAGATCCTCGTGCCGCCCGAGCCGAGCGCGGCGCCGGCGCCGGGCCGGCGCCAGAAGCGCGAGCCGGCCGGCCCGGCGCCCGAGGGCGCGCCTCCGAAGCGCGCCAGCCGGACCTTCCTCTACGTGGGAGGCGGCGTGCTCGCCCTGGTGCTCGCCGTCGTCGCCTTCGTCTACCTCAAGCGCGACGAGTACTTCCCCAACTCGCGCGACGAGACGGCGGCCGTGGTCCAGAAGCCGAACCAGATCGCCCGCGCAACAGCTCTCCACAAGCAGGGCAAGAACGCCATCGCGATCGCGCAGCTGCGGCGCCTGCAGCCGAGCGATCCGCAGTATCAGGAGGCGCAGAAGCTCATCGCGGAATGGGAGGCGCCGGCCCCCGCGGCGACGCCGGCCGTCGTGCCGGTCTCGCCGGAGGCGGCCGAGCACCGGCTGCATCTCATCGCCGATGCCCGTCAGGCGAGCGCCGAGGGCAACTTCCTGAAGGCGTCGTCGCAGCTCGAAGCGGCCGGCCAGATCGCCAAGCTCGAGGGCGCGGAGGCCGACGACATGGCGCGCGCCAAGCATGAGCTGGAGCCCTTCGCGACGCAGATCGACGCCTTCAAACAGCACGAATGGGAGTACGTGCTGCCGGCCCTCTGGCGGCTGCACGAGGCGAATCCCGCCAACCGCGACATCACCCGGCTGATCGTCGATTCGTACTACGATCTCGGCGTGCGCGACCTGCAGCGCGTCGATCCGACCCAGGCGGCTGCCCGGTTTCAGGAGGGCCTGAAGCTCGACCCCAACGATGCCGACCTGAAGCGCCACTACCTGTTCGCCCAGACGTACCAGGAGCGGCCGCCCGACCTCCTCTTCCGCATCTACGTCAAATACCTTCCTCTCCGTTAAAAAGCATCGATCCCATGCGCCGCTCGAGCCGCACGCCGGACGGGGACGACCAGAGCCCGGGCCTCTTCGATCTGCCGCTCGAGCCGGAGCGGTCGACTGACCGTTCCGACCGTTCCGTGCGTCCGTCCGCCAGGCCGGCCCCCGCCGAGCCGGTCCTCCCCCTGACACCGGCCAGGCCGCCAAAGGACCGCTCGCCCACGGCACCGCGTCCGCTGCCGAGGCCGGCTCCTTCGCCGGCAGCGCGTCCCGAGGCCGCGGGCTCCGAGCCGGACTCCGGTGGCGAATCGGCCGTCGGCCTGAAGAGCCGCTTCATGGCCGGCGGCGCCGATCTCCTCGTCCACGCCGCGGTGGCGGTCGCCGCCATCGCCGGCAGCCGCCTGCTCGGCGCCCCGCCGAGCCCCTCCGACTGGCCGCCGGTCGCCCTCTTCCTCCTCACCTTCTCCTTCCTCTACACCGTCCTGCCGCTCGCCTTCTGGGGACAGACGCTGGGGATGGCCTGGGCCGGTCTCCACGCCAGGAGCCGCGACGGCGAGGCCCTGAGCTTCGATCAGACGGCCCGCCGCTGGCTGGGAGGGCTCGTCACGGCCGCCACCCTGGGCCTGCCACTCCTGGCGACCGGAAGCCGCAGATCGCTGTCCGATCGGGTCAGCGGGTCCGGTACGTACCGGACGCGCTGAGCTCCGCCCGCGGCCGCGGCGCGCGCCGCAAGCGCCACACCTGAAGCGCCATCCAGAGGTTCCCCGCCGCGGTCGTCAGGGCGAAGACCAGCAGGGGATCGAAGCCCGGCCAGAAGGCGGCGACGCCGCCCAGCTGGAAGAGCAGGCCGCAGGTGCGCATGGGGGGAAAGGCGAGGCCGCCCAGGAGATAGAACGAATGGCCGAGGAGGACCAGCCAGAGACCCGGGAGCGCCCATGCCAGGTCCTGCCAGACGAGGAGCACCGAGAGCGCCAGGGCGGCGAGGGAGAGATTCCCCTGGATGCGCAGCACCCACGCCGCGAGAGGCGTCCTCGGCGGCCGCTGCGTGCGCCCGCCGGCGCGGAGGATGGCCGCCACCTCGACCGCGCCCGCCAGGAGGATGGCGACCGACCAGGTGACGAGGACGCCCGCCGGGCCGCCGATTGCCGCGGCGAGCGGCGTCGCGAAGGCGGCGGCCGGGAGCACTGCGGCCCAGGCGAGCCACGACCAGGGCGAGCGCAGGTAGGGTCCGCTCGCCGCGCGGAAGCGCTCGCGGACCGGCTCCAGGTCGTCGTCGACCTCGACCGGGTCGGGGATCAGCGGATCGTATTCGGACGGCATCGGACGGAGCCCTGGTCGGAGCCAGGAGTCGAGGCCTTCCCGGTGGGAGGACCTACGACACGAGGCGGAGCTGCGCCCGCGCGCGCTCGACGGCGCGCTGCCGGGCGGCGACGGCGTCGGCGGTCGGCGCCGGGGTCTCGCGAGCCTGGGCGAGCGCCCGCTCGGCGGCCGCGCGGTCGATCTCCTGCGGGCGCTTGGCCTGCTGGGTGAGGATCGTCAGCCGCTCCTCCACCATCTGGGCGAAGCCGCCGTCGACGTAGAAGACCTGCTCGCCCTCCGGCGTCTCGGCGCGCAGCCTGCCGACCCCCAGCTTGAAGAGGAGCGGCGCGCGGCCGTGGAGGATACCGACCTCGCCGTCCCAGGCGGGGAAGGCGACGAACGAGGCGTCGGTCTCGAGCACCGCCCGCTCCGGCGTGATGATGCTCAGATGGAAGAGGCCGCGCGCCATGGCCGTTACTTGAGCGTCTCCGCCTTGGACGCCGCCTCCTCGATGGCGCCGACGTACATGAAGGCCTGGTCCGGCAGGTGGTCCCACTTGCCGTCGCAGAGCTCCTCGAACGAGCGGATGGTCTCCGCGAGCGGCGTGTAGTTGCCAGGGAAGCCGGTGAACTGCTCGGCGACGAAGAAGGCCTGGGAGAGGAAGCGCTCGATCTTCCGCGCCCGGCGGACGATCACCTTGTCCTCCTCCGACAGCTCGTCGATGCCGAGGATGGCGATGATGTCCTGCAGGTCGCGGTAGCGCTGGAGGTTCTGCTGCACCCGCCGGGCGACCTTGTAGTGCCGCTCGCCGATGTACTCGGGGGCGATGATGCGGCTCGACGAGGCGAGCGGATCGACCGCCGGATAGATGCCCTTCTCGGAGATGCCGCGCTCCAGGTTGACCGTCGAGTCGAGGTGGGTGAAGGCCGTGGCGGGCGCCGGGTCGGTGTAGTCGTCGGCCGGCACGTAGATGGCCTGGATCGAGGTGACGGCGCCGCGGGTGGTCGAGGTGATGCGCTCCTGGAGCTCGCCCATCTCGGTGCCGAGGGTCGGCTGGTAGCCGACCGCCGAGGGCATGCGGCCGAGGAGAGCCGAGACCTCGGAGCCCGCCTGCGAGAAGCGGAAGATGTTGTCGATGAAGAGCAGCGTGTCGACGCCGGTCTGGTCGCGGAAGAACTCCGCCATGGTGAGCGCCGAGAGAGCCACCCGCAGGCGGGCGCCGGGCGGCTCGTTCATCTGGCCGAAGACCATGACCGTCTGGTCGATGACGCGCTTGCCGGTGTCGCCGATCTGCGCCTCCTGCATCTCGAGCCACAGGTCGTTGCCCTCGCGGGTGCGCTCGCCGACGCCGGCGAAGCACGAGTAGCCGCTGTGGAAGCGCGCCAGGCGCGCGATGAGCTCCTGGATGATGACCGTCTTGCCGACGCCGGCGCCGCCGAAGAGGCCGGCCTTGCCGCCGCGCACCAGCGGGCAGAGCAGGTCGACGACCTTGATGCCGGTCTCGAACATCTCGGTGCGCGAGGAGAGGTTCTCGAAGAGCGGCGGCTCGTGGTGGATCGGCCGGCGCTCCTTCGCCTCGATCGGCCCCAGCCCGTCGATCGGCTCGCCGACGAGGTTGAAGACGCGGCCGAGGGTCTCGAGCCCGACCGGCACGGTGACCGGCGCGCCGGTGTCGAGGACGCGGGCACCGCGCTCGAGACCGTCGGTCGAGCCCAGGGCCACCGCCCGCACGTGGCCGCCGCCCAGGTGCTGCGCCACCTCGCACCAGAGCGTCTGGCGGCCGGAGACGTCGATCCGCAGGGCGTTGTAGATCGACGGCAGGTGGTCCTCGGCGAACTGCGCGTCGAGGGTGGAGCCGATGACCTGGATGACCTGTCCGTACTTGCCGTTTGCCGTGTCTGCCGTGTTTTCCATGGGTACCCGCTCGAAGTGGTCGTCGCTCCGGCTCGCCTACGACAGGGCGTTCGCCCCGCCCACGATGTCCAGGAGCTCCATAGTGATCTGGGTCTGCCGCGCGCGGTTGTACTTCCGTGTCAGGGCCTTGATCATGTCGCCGGCGGCGTCGGTCGCCGCCTTCATCGCCACCATGCGCGCGATCTGCTCGGAGACCGCGGCGTCGGTGAAGGCCTGGAAGAGCCGCATGCGGACGACCGCCGGGAGCAGCTCGTCGAGCAGCTCCTGGGGGCCGGGAGAGAACTCGTACTCGATCTGCTTGCCGGCGGCGCGGGCGCCCTCCGGCGGCTCGCCGGTCCCCCCGGCGGCCCCTTCGGCGGCCTGCGCCAGGGGCAGGAGCTGGACCACCGCCGGCTTCTGCTGGCCGGCCGAGAGGAAGCGCATGTAGGCGACGTGGGCCGAGGCGATCTCGCCGCGCGTGAAGCGGGCCATGAGGTCGTTCGCGATCGGCTCGATCTCCTCGAAGCGCGGGGTGTCGGCGAGGTCGGTCCGCTGCTCGGCCATCGGCCGGTGGAGGAAGCGGAAGAAGGCGACGCCCTTCTTGCCCATCATCTGGACCGCCGTCTCGACCCCGAGCTTCTCCTGCGCCTCGAGGTGGCCGATCGCGGCGCGCAGGACGCTCGAGTTGTAGCCGCCGGCCAGACCCCGCTGGCTGGTGAGAACGACGAGGGCGGAGCGCTTGACCTCTTCGTGGGTCGCGAGGAGGGGATGCTCGATGGTCGCCGCGCGCGCGATGTCGGCCACCAGCTCGGCCAGCTTCTCGGCGTAGGGCTTGGTCGCCACGGCGCGGTTGTAGGCCGCCTGGAAGCGCGCCGTCGCGATGAGCTGCATCGTGCGCGTGATCTTCCGGATGCTGCGCACCGACTTGCGCCGCTTGACCAGGACCCTGCGGTTCGCCAACTCGTTCTCCCCTTCGGTCTCTCGCTCGCCCGCGAGCTAGCGGGCGCTCGCCGCGGCCGGTGACCCGGGCTGCGCCTGCGCCAGCTTCCACTGCGCCTTGAACTCGGCGATCACTTTCTTGATCTTCTCCGCCAGCTCGTCCGAGACCTCGCCCTTCCGGGCGAGCTCGTCGCGGACCTCCGGGAAGGCGTCCTGGAAGTGGCGGATCATGGCCTCCTCGAAGCGCGCCACCTGCGGCACCGGCAGGTCGTCGAGCAGCCCCTGGGTGCCGGCGAAGATCGCCAGCACCTCGTCGGTGACGCTGTACGGCCGGTACTGCGGCTGCTTCAGCACCTCGACCATCCGCTGGCCGCGGTCGAGCTGGCGCTGGCTCGCGGGATCGAGCTCGGTGCCGAGCTGGGCGAACGCCTCGAGGTCGCGGAAGGCGGCGAGGTCGAGGCGGAGCGATCCGGAGATCTTCTTCATCGCCTTGCGCTGGGCGTTGCCGCCGACGCGCGAGACGCTGATGCCGACGTTGACCGCCGGCCGCACGCCGGCGAAGAAGAGGTCGGGCTCGAGATAGATCTGGCCGTCGGTGATCGAGATCACGTTGGTCGGGATGTAGGCCGAGACCTCGCCCTCCAGGGTCTCGATGATCGGCAGCGCGGTCAGCGAGCCGCCGCTGTCGGGGAAGCGGTGGACCCTGTATTGGTCGCGCTCGGACAGCGAGGCGAGGAAGGCCTCCGCCTTCTTCTTGCCGTGCGGCCGGTGATAGAGGCCGTTGACGTCGTCCGGACGCATCTCGGCGGGCGCCGCGATGCCCTGCGGATGCTTGACCGCGAGGGCGCGGTCGGTGGCATCCGCCGGCGCATCCTTGGGCACCACGCCGTACTCGTCGCGGAGCTTGGCGCTGCGCTCGAGGAGGCGCGAATGGAGATAGAAGACGTCGCCCGGGTAGGCCTCGCGGCCGGGCGGGCGCCGTAGCAGGAGCGAGAGCTGGCGGTAGGACTGCGCCTGCTTCGAGAGGTCGTCGTAGACGCAGAGGGTCGCCTTCCCCCGGTACATGAAGTACTCGGCCATCGCCGCCCCGGCGTAGGGGGCGACGTACTGGAGCGGCGAGGGATCGGCGGCCGAGGCCGAGATCACGATGGTGTAGTCCATGGCGCCCGCCTCGCGCAGGCGCTCGACCAGACCGGCGACCGTCGACTCCTTCTGGCCGATGGCGACGTAGACGCAGATCACGTCGCCGCCCTTCTGGTTCAAGATGGCGTCGATGGCGATCGCCGTCTTGCCGGTCTTGCGGTCGCCGATGATCAGCTCGCGCTGGCCGCGGCCGATGGGGATCATGCTGTCGATCGCCTTGATGCCCGTCTGCAGGGGCTCGGTGACCGGCTGGCGCTGGGCGATGCCCGGCGCCGCCCACTCGAGCGGCCGGCGGTCCGGCGTCTCGACCACGCCCTTGCCGTCGAGCGGGCGGCCGAGCGGATCGACGACGCGCCCGATGAGCGGCTCGCCGACCGGCACCGAGAGGAGCTCGCCGCTGCGCCGCACCTGGTCGCCCTCCTTGATGCCCAGGTACTCGCCCAGGATGACGACGCCCACCGAGCTCTCCTCGAGATTGAACACCTGCCCGGCGGCGCCGTTGGCGAACTCCACCCGCTCTCCCGCCATGGCGCCGGCGAGGCCGTAGACGCGCGCGATGCCGTCCCCCACCTCGAGCACCTTGCCCACCTCGGCGAGGTCGACCCCGCTCCGGTACTGGCGGATCTCCTCCTCGATGACCGAAGCGATCTCGTCGACTTTGAATTTCATAGTGCCTCTCTAAGGTCCGACGTACCGGGAGCCGCTCTGCACCTCCTGCGACGCGCGCCGGAGGAGGGTCCCGCTCAAGTCCCGTAACCGTGTCTTCAGGCTGGTGTCGATGCGCTCGTCGCCCACCCGCACCACGATGCCGCCGAGGAGCCCGGGGTCGACGCTCTCGACCAGCTCGGGAGTCCTGCCCGCGAACCGGCCGGCCGCCTCGCTGAGCTTGGCGCGCAGGTCGTCCGTGAGCGGCACGGCGGTGGTCACGAAGACCTGCACCCGGCCGCGCAGCTCGCGGTGCTCCTGGCGGTAGGCGGCGGCGATGTCGCCCAGGAGGTCGAGGCGCCCCTTGCGGTTGATCACCTGGAGCGCGTCGACCAGGAGGTCGCTGGCGCGGCCGCGGAAGAGCTTCTCGAAGGTCCGCGTCCGCGCCTCGGTCTCCACCAGCGGGCTGGCGAGGAAGGTGTGGAAGTCGGGCTCCCGCGCCGCCAGATCGGCGAGGCCGCCGAGCTCCTCCAGCACCTCGTCGGCGATGCCCTTCTCCTCGGCGAGCGCCAGGAGCGCCTGCGCGTAGAGCTGGGCGACGCCTCCCTGATGGTCCTCTAGGCTCGGCATGGTCTCGCGCTGGTCTTCCCCGACCCTAATGAGCCGCCGTCCCGCCGGCGCGTTCGGACCGGCCCAGCTCTTCGATCGACTCGGCGATCAGGCGCTGATGGTCGGCCGGCGAGAGCTCGCGGCCGATGACCTTCGCCGCGACGTCGGCCGCCAGGCGCGCCGAGGTCGAGTAGAGCTCCTTCAGCGCCGTCTCGGTCGCCAGCTCGATCTCGCGCCGGCTCCGGGCGGTGATCTTCTCCGCCTCGTGACGCGCCTCCTCGAGGATCCGCCGCTGCGTCGCCTCGGCGTCGCGCCGGCCCTCGTCGAGGATCGCCTGGGCTTCGGCGTGCGCGTGGTTGAGCTTCTGCTCGTACTCGTGGAGCCGTGCCTCGGCCTGCTCGCGCTCGGCGCGCGCCTTCTCGAGCGCGCCGCGGATGTAGCTCTCGCGCGACTGGAGACCCTTCAAGATCGGCCCCCAGGCGAACTTGCCGAGGACGAAGAGGACGAGCCCGAAGATCACCAGCGTCCAGATGGCGGTGCCGACGTCGCCGGCGAAGGGCGAGATCGTGCTGCCGCCCGCCTCCGGCGCCTCGGCGGCGATCGCCGGCAGCGCAGCCAGCGCCATAGCGGAGCCCAGGAGCCCCCACAGCGTCTTTCGCATCATCGTTCCGCCCCTTTTTATAGGGTTTACAGGGCGGCCAGCAGCCCGACGACCACCGCGAACAACGTGGCGCCCTCGATCATGGCGGCGGTGATGATCATCGCCGTGCTGATCTGACCGCCGGCCTCCGGCTGGCGCGCCATCGACTCGACGGCGCTGCCGCCGATGCGGCCGATGCCGGCGGCGCCGCCCATGATGGCGAGGCCGGCGCCGATGGCGCCGCCCAGCTTGCGCGCGCCGTCGGTGGTGAAGAGCGCCGTGCCGCCGCCCGCGGGCGCCGCCGCGGCGCCCGCCTGGGCGTGCGCCGGGGCGACGGCCACGAACATCAGCAGCATGCCGGCGGCGATCGAGATCAGGCCAAGCTTCGCAAACCTCTTGCTCATTGAAAGATCCTTTCGCTCCGTTCGGCGGGCCGTGCGGGGCCGTCCGCCGTTTTTCAGTTCGCCATCGTAGTCAGGCTTCGCGTCCCGCGCCCCGCGGCGGCCGGGTCTGGCGAAGCTCGATTCGGATCACTCCAGCTTGAGGAACTTCTCCGCCAGGAGCGGCTCGTGCTCCTCATGGTGCTCCTCGTGGTGGAGGATGATCGAGGAGCCGATGAACAGCGCCGTCAAGAAGGTGAAGATGAACGCCTGCAGGAAGGCGACGAAGATCTCGAGGAGGGTGATCGCCACGCTGCCGGCGACCACCGGCACGGCGATCAGGAAGCCGCCGCCGGCGCCCATCGACGCCCCCGCCAGGAGGATGAAGGAGAGCAGCACCGCGAGCAGGATGTGGCCCGCGATCATGTTGGCGAAGAGCCGGACCGCCAGGGCGAAGATCTTGGCGATGAGGCCGATGATCTCGACCAGGATGAGGAGCGGCGCGAGCCACAGGGGACCGGGGCAGAAGTGCGCCAGGTACCGGCGGCCGCCGAAGCGCAGCCCGTTGAACACCATCATCGCCATCGTCAGGAGCGCCATCGTGCCGGTCACCCAGATGTCGCCGGTGGCGGTGCCGCCGAGCGGGGTCTTCGCCAACTCGGCCAACGGCGCGATCGGCAGCAGGCCGACGAGGTTGACCGTCAGGATGAAGAAGAAGACGCTCCAGATGTACCCCACGAACCGGTCGGTGTGCTCCTCGAGCGCAGGCTCGACGACCTCGGTCCGCAGGTATTGGCAGATCATCTCGATGAGATTGGCGAAGCCGGTCGGCACCAGGCGCCCGATGGCATCGTTGGGATCGGAGCTGGCTCGCCGCCGCACGAGGGGCGGCAGACAGAGGACGAGCAGGAGGCCCGCGGCGAGCATCATCACGATGTGGTTCGACAGCAGCGTGACCTCGCCCTGCGGGGTGAGGAATCCCCAGTGCGCGGGGCGCGTCGCCAGCGGGTGCTGGACCACGTGCTCGAGTGGGTTTCCCGCCATCACCTCTCCACGGACTCGGACGTTGTCGATCCGGCCTTCAGGGCGACCAGCGCGTAGCGCGTGTCGACGGCCAGCAAGACGATGTAGCTGATCCCGACCCAGACCACCAGCGGGGCGCGGGCGAACCATCCAGACAGCGCCCCCGGCAGGACGAGCGCGAGGACGACGAACAACCGCAGCGCCATCGAGCCGAGCGCGATCGGCTGCCCGGCCTTCACTCCGCGCGCCGCGGCGAGCGCCACCGGGATCGCGCCCACCCAGGAGGCGAGGAGCCCGATCGCGCACCCCGCGAGCATCGCGGGAAGGGCCGCCTCGCCCACCCAGGTCCGGGTCGGCACATAGCCGACCGCGAGAGCGAGGACGACCAGACCGATCGACCACGCCAGGAACCGCAGGTACCCTACCGCGGCTCGCCGGCGCGATCCGTTCATCGCCTGCGGCCGTCTGTCGTCTTGGTCTCGCTACGGGCTTCCCTGGAGGCGGCGAGCGACTCGCGGATCAGGTTGTACATCCCGCCCACGAGCCCCAGAGCCAGACCGATCAGGACTCCCCATGGGTAGGTCCGGTAATGGCGATCGATCCAAAATCCCACCAGCGTGAAGCCTGCCACCGCACCTACGAGCTCGAAGCCCATCCCCCAGATGGCGCCCCCCCGCAGTCGATTTCTTCCCGGCTCGGACATCGCGTAACCCTAGAAGGGACTCGCCGGGAATGCACCAGACTGGAGCGGAAGAGCGCTACGAACCACCCTCACCGCGGTGGAGCGCAGTCTAGCAAAGTTCCGGGAGCTTGTTCAACATGCGAACAAGCGGCGACGGAGGGGTGGTTTTCCTCTATAGAGACGTCCGCGGCGCCCTAGCCGTAGCTCTCCCGGTGCACCCGCTCCATCGGCACCCCGAGCGCGCCGAGCGCCTCGACCACCGTCTCCATGAAGCGCGGCTTCGGCTCTTCGCCCTTCTCCTTGGCCGCCTGGCGCTCGAAGCGGCCGACGGCGGGGCCGCAGGCGAAGATCTCGACCGCCGAGGGGTCGGGGATGTGCTCGCGGATGAGGTCGGCGGTCACCCGGCCGGGGCGGACGTGCGGGCCGTAGCGCTCGACCTCGTTCTCGCGCGAGAGGGCGTGCACGATCTTCAGCCGGTCGGGATGGGCGCGGGCGAGCTCGTCGAACTGCTGGCGGAAGATGATGTCCTTCCAGCTCTTGTTGCCGTAGATCAGGGTATGGCGGATGTTGAGGTCGTTCGCCAGGCAGTGCTTGACGATCGACAGATTGGGCACGATCCCGGAGCCAGCGCAGATGTGGACCAGATGGTCGGTCCGCGACTCGATGTCGGGGGGCAGGGTGTACGGACCGCCGAAGCCGGTCACCACCATGCGGGTGCCGGGGGGCGTCCAGTACACGAGGAACGGCGAGAGGAGGGGCGGATACTTGGTCAGGCCGGAGACGTAGCGCTCCTCCTTGACGGTCACCGCGAGCTGCTTCTCGTGCGGCGCCGAGCAGAGGGAATAGGCGCGCGACGGCTCGGGCCGGCCCTTCAAGTCCTCGAAATACTTGACGAAGCGTTCGAGGGCCGAGAATTGCTGCGGCCGGATGGTGAGGAAGTGGCCGGGCTGGTAGTCGAGATGATCGTTGCCGGTGAAGAAGACGAGGGTCGCGGTGTCCGGCGCCTCGACGATCACCTCGGCGACCATCACCTCCAGCTCCTTGATCCGCGGCCGCGGCGCGGTTTCGGGATCGACCGAGCGTGAGGGCGCCGGCTGGGTGGTCGCCATGGGTCCGCCTCCTTTGCCGGGGCCGCTCCCGCGCCGAGCGGGGGAGAGCGCCGGAGGCCGAGAGTCTATGCCCTCAGCTCGTCGCTCCGCTCCACGGCCGGCTCGGCGCACTCCGCCCGCCAGTCGGCCTGCCAATCAACCCGCCAATCAACCCGATAGACCGGCACCGCCAGCGCCTTGCCCTTGAGCGGCAGCGGAGCGAGCGCGGTGAGGAGCGGCGGGGATGCGAGGGCGCGGTAGACCGCCTCGCCGAGGAGGATCTCGCCGGGCCCCGCCTCGGAGCAGAGACGGGCGGCGGTGTTGACCGCGTCGCCGATCACCGTGTACTCGAGCCGCCGGTCGCTCCCGATGTTGCCGGCGAAGACCTCGCCCAGATTGACGCCGATCCCCATCTCGAGCTGCCGGAGGCCCTGTGCGGCGCGCCGGCGGTTCCGCGCCAGGAGGGCCAGCTGCAGGTCGACCGCGGCGCCGACGGCGCGGTCGGCGTCGTCGGAGTGGGCGAGCGGCGCCCCCCAGATGGCCATCATGGCGTCGCCCATGAACTTGTCGAGCGCGCCGCCGTGCTCGAAGACGACCTCGACCATCTCGGTGAAGTGCTCGTTCAAGACCGTCGCGATCTCGTCCGG
>DATBQN010000578.1:0-2137 GCA_036560825.1 Thermoanaerobaculia bacterium | reverse complement strand
CCCCAGCCGGCGGGAAGGCCGGGAAGGCGCCGCAGTGCAGGCGGACCTGGAGCGCCGGGCAGGCGGCCAGGAACTCGGCGACCGCCGGGGTCACCTCCCGGGCGTCGAGCGCGAGCTCGAACCGCACCTCCTGGTTCGTGCAGGCGGCGCGCCGAGAGGCCTCGGCGACGATCCGCGACAGCAGCTCGTCGCCCGGGAAGGCGCCGTCCCAGGAGAGATGGAGGGTGACGCCCGAGGCGCCGAATCCCTGCCGGAGGCTGACGTCGAGGGCGGCGAGCAGGCTCTCGGTTCCCGGCTGCTTCATCTGGACGTGGAGCTCGCCGTCGCGGACGGCGAGGCCTTCCCACGCCGCCGGGCTCGAGAGGTCGAGATCCTCGTCGGCGCCGCCGGCGAAGCGCTCGAGAGTGAAGAGATCCTCGGAGCTCAGCCAGGCGACGAGGTCCTCGTCGAGGTCGCCGGTCTCCAGGGCCGGCGCGAGGTGGAATTGCAGGTCCTCCGGCACGTCGAGCACCGCCCCGCGCTCGAGATCGTAGATGAGGGTGCAGGAACCGTCGCCGTTGATCATCGGATGGAGCGCTCGCAGGCGCTGGGCACCGGGCGGCATCATCAAGGTCTTCATTCGGCTCGACCTCCTCGGTTCAGCCTGGAGACTGCCGCGGAAGCCGGCGGCTGGCTGACCTTCGCGGCTCCGGCGACGCTGCGATCTCTATCAGACTAAACGACATGGCGCTGCTCGCTATAAGACATGGTTGCCGCTGGGGGGGCAACGGGGGACAAGAAGACCCGGCGGAGGGGTACTGGCGGCCGTCCTCGGCACCAAACTGAGCCAGACCCGGCGGAGGAGCCGCGCGGGAGGACGCCGCAGCGCGGCGGCGCCCCCCCGGCGTACGATTCGAGGTGCCGCTACTTCTTCAGCCAGCGGTCGAGCCAGGCGAGGACGGTGTCGTGCCAGAGGATGCTATTGGCCGGCTTCAGCACCCAGTGGTTCTCGTCCGGGAAGTACAAGAACTCGCTGGGGATGCCGCGCCGCTGGGCGGCGGTGAAGGCGGCGATCCCCTGGGTGACCGGGATGCGGAAGTCGAGGGCGCTGTGGATGACGAGCATCGGCGCCTTCCAGCGGTCGACGTGGGAGACCGGGTTGTACTTCTCGTGCCCCTGCGGATTCGTCCAGTAGGGACCGCCCTGCTCCCATTCGGGAAACCACAGCTCCTCGGTCGAGTAGTACATCATCCGCTGATCGAAGGTGCCGTCGTGGACGACCAGACAGCGGAAGCGGTCGGGCCAGTTGCCGGCGATCCAGTCGATCATGAAGCCACCGTAGGAGGCGCCCAGCGCCGCGACGCGGTCGCCGTCCATCCACGGGCTCGCGGCGAGCGCCGCGGCGAGCCCCTTCTGCAGATCCTGGAGCGGCTTGTCTCCCCAGTCCTTGCTGATCGCGTCGGTGAACGCCTGGCCGTAGCCGGTCGAGCCGTGGAAGTCGACCGTCACCACCGCGTAGCCGGCGCCGGCATAGGTCTGCGCATTCCAGCGGTAATGGAATTCATTGTGGAAGGAGCCCTGCGGGCCGCCGTGGATGAGGAAGGCGACGGGATAGCGCTTGGCGGGATCGAAATCGGCGGGCTTGACGATCCAGCCGTGGACGGTGTCGCCGTTCGCCCCGGCGAACTGGAACGGCGCGTAGTCGCCCATGCGCGCCGCGGCCACCCGATCGTGGTTGATGTCGGTCAGCCGCCGCCTGCCCGAGCCGTCGGTCGCCACCGAGTAGAGGTCGGTGGGCGAGCGCATGTCGTCGAGCCCGAAGACGAGGCGGTCGCCGGCGAGCGCCGCCTCGTGCACCGAGCCCTCGCGCACCACCTCGCGCACCCGGCCGGTCGCGACGTCGATGGCGAAGAGCGGCACCTGGCCGACCTGCGCGGCGACCGCGTAGAGGGTCTTGCCGTCGCGCGAGAAGAAGAGCTCGTCGGGCGAGCGATCCCAGCTCGGGGCGACCTCGCGGGTGGCGCCGTCGGCGAGCGAGCGCAGCATGATCCGGTAGCGGTCGGCCTCGAAGCCGGGCCGCGACATGGCGAGATAGGCGAGGTACCTGCCGTCCGGAGAGAAGATCGGCCGGGTGTCCCAGGCGAGGTTCGAGGCGGTC
>DATBQN010000577.1:0-2905 GCA_036560825.1 Thermoanaerobaculia bacterium | reverse complement strand
CCCGACTTCTTCGACGCCCAGAAGTTCCCCACCCTCAGCTTCACCAGCACGAGCGTGCAGGCGAAGGACGCCAACACCCTGAACGTCACCGGCAACATGACGATCCACGGCGTCACCAAGACGATCACCATCCCGGTCTCGGTGCTCGGCACGGTGAAGACCCCGAAGGGCGAGAAGGCCGGCTTCGGGGCCGACTTCACCATCGACCGCAAGGACTACGGCATCCAGTGGAACCGCGTCCTCGACACCGGCGGCACCATGCTGGGCAACGACGTCAAGATCAGCGTCTCCGTCGAGGCGAACCAGCAGACGGTGCCGGACACCATGAAGAAGGGCGGCTAGCCCGCGGTGGCCCCCCTCTCGGCCGGCGTCCCCATGGAGCACGCTGAGAGCCCATCAGGAGCTCGGCCGGGAATGAGATCGCGCAAGACGACGCTCGCCTGGGCGGCGGCCGCGCTGGTCGCCGCCCTCGTCGTCGCCGCGCTGTTCCTCGGCGAGAAGGGGACGATGACCTTCTCCCAGCCGCCCGGCCAGGTGACGCGTCTCTCGCCCACCGAGATCGAGTTCACGGCGACCGTCACCGCCGCCTCCTTCGACCGCCGGTTCCCGATGCCCGGCTACCACGCCGTCGTCTGGCGCGGCGGCGGCGCCGCGCACGCCGCCCTCTTCCGCGCCGACGTCACCGACGTCCAGGTGCTCGACGCCCTCGAGGCCCTGGGCGCCAAGCCCGGCGACGCCCTCGGGATGGCGACCTGGGACGAGCGCAAGGACGCCGCGAGCAAGGCGCCCGATCAGGTGATCGCGGGGCCGCCGGTCGAGGTGCTCGTCCGCCTGCCCGGCCGCCCCCGGCCCGTGCCCCTCGCCGACCTCCTGGAGGATCGCGGAGCCCTGAATGGGGCGGCGAGCCTCGAGCTCCGCTTGGGAGGCCACCGCGCCAACATCCCCAGGTGGCACTCCGGCTGCATCGTCTGCCTCTACTCCTGCCCCGGCAGCAAGCTCGGCAACACGCGCTACACCGTCCGAGACTACCTGAAGGACGAGACCCGCTTCCGCGCCAGGACCGACCTCCTGCCGCCGGACGGGACGAAAGTGGGGATCGTGGTGCGGCTGCTGCGGCCATCCTGAGGCCGATCGAGGCGAGCTTGAGCGACCTCGATCTCACTGCTCAACGGCACATTCGCTTGCTCTGGAGAGTTGGGCTAGAATAGATCCTTCCCGATCCAGGGTGCTTTCCGCTCGCTGCTCTCCGCGAGCTCGCGAGCACGGCAGAAACCTTGCGCCAACCTTCGGACAACCTTCCCGCCGGCCGCGTCGAGGAGGAGGACCCGCGCGGCGGCGACCGGCTCGTCGAGCAGTGGCGGCGGAGCCAGGGCGCCGAGCGGGACGAGACTTTCCGCCAGATCTACCTCCTCTTCTACCGCAAGGCCTACCGCTTCTTCGTCCGCCGCGGCTTCCCCGGAGACGAGGCGAAGGACCTCACCCAGGACACCTTCCTCCGCCTGCACCAGAATCTCGCCAGCTTCCGCGGCGAGGCGCGCTTCGAGACATGGCTCTTCAAGATCGCGGCGAACATTTACAAGAACCGGCTGCGCAGCGGCTCGACCCTCAAGCGCGAAGGCCAGGAGGTCGCCTGGGAGGACGTCGCCGAAGGCGAGCTGACGGCGGCGCCCGCCGAGGTGTGCAAGGCGCGGTCGGCGGAGAAGGGACCCCTCGATCAGGTGTTGACCGAGGAGCGCGCCGAGCGCCTCCACGCCGCGGTGGCGGACCTGCCTCCCCAGATGAGGCGATGCGTCATGATGCGGGTGACGGGCGACATGAAGTACCGTGAGATCGCCGACGTGCTGCAGGTTTCGGTCGACACCGTGAAGGCCCATCTCTACCAGGCTCGCCAGCAGCTCAAGGGGCGGCTGGGGGATTACTTCGACGACCTCAGCGTCTGAGGCAGCAACCGTGGACTCTCCGCACGCCTCCTCCAAGATTCCGCTCGAGCCGGCGCTCCGCGCCCTGGCGGAGCGGCAGCGGCGCGAGCTCGGCCCCCACCTCGAGGCCGACGAGCTGGTCGGCTATCGCGAGCGGGCGCTGGCGCCGGCGGAGACCGAGCGGGTGCGTGACCACCTCGCCCTCTGCCCCGAGTGCGCCGGCCTCCTCCTCGAGCTCGACGCCTTCTCCGAGCCTTCGCCGGCCGGAGCGCCCGAGCTGACGACCGGCGAGGTCGAGGCGGGCTGGCGGGCGCTCGCGCCGCGGCTCGCCGCCGAGAAGCGGCCCGTCGCCCTCGCCTCGCGCCGCTTCGGGCCCGTCGCCCTGCCCTGGGCGCTCGCCGCGACGTTCCTCGCGGGAGTGATCGGCTTGTCGGTGTGGACGGCGTCGCTCCGGCGGGACCTCGGCGAGGCGATGCGGCCGCGCGGCCTCGCCTCGCAGGTCCTCCGAGCCGAGGGAAGCGAGCGGGGGGACGAGGCGAGCGGAGTGGCTGGCGATCGGGACGTCGACCTCACCCTGGTGATCGACTCCGGTCAGGTCTCTTCGGCCTACGAGGCCGAGATCCTGGATCTGGCTTCGAATCGGCCGCTGCGGCGTCTGGAAGACCTCTCCACCGGGGAGCTGGGAAACGTCCACCTCTTTCTCCCGGCGGACGCGCTCGCTCCCGGCAACTATCGGATCGCCCTCTATCCAAAGGGTGGGGATCCGCGCCATCCGACGGCGCGCTACCGGCTCACCCTGGCCGGCCGCTGACTCCTGCCCGAGCAGCGGATGAACGCCACGGCCCGCCAGGCTCCGCGCTCCTTCTGGGCGGCCCTCGCGCTGGCCGCGGTCGCCGCCGGCCTATGCGCCTGGCTCCCCTCGCTGAGGCCGCGCCTCACGGCCTCGGCGAGATCGACCTCCGCCACGGCTCGCCTTCTCGCTCCCG
>DATBQN010000576.1:0-7973 GCA_036560825.1 Thermoanaerobaculia bacterium | reverse complement strand
CGATGGCGAAAATGACGGTGAACATGTTCACCGGAATCCCCAGCGCCCGCATGATGATGCCGCTGTAGAAATCGACGTTGGGGTAGAGCTTGCGCTCGACGAAGAAGGCGTCCTGGAGCGCCGCCGCCTCGAGGTGCTTGGCGATGTCGAGCAGCGGATCGCGCACGCCGAGCTCGCGGAGCACCTCGTCGGTCGTCTGCTTGAGGATGCGGGCGCGCGGATCGAAGTTCTTGTAGACGCGGTGGCCGAAGCCCATGAGCTTGAAGCCGGAGGCCTTGTCCTTGGCCATGTCGACGTACTTCTTGTAGTCGCCGTGGTCGTCGCGGATGCGCCCCAGCATCTCGATGACCGCCTGGTTGGCGCCGCCGTGGAGGGGGCCCCAGAGGGCGGAGATGCCCGCCGAGATCGAGGCGAAGAGGTTCGCCTGGCTGCTGCCGACCATGCGCACCGTCGAGGTGCTGCAGTTCTGCTCGTGGTCGGCATGGAGAATCAGCAGCAGGTTGAGCGCCCGCTCGAGGACCGGCGAGACCGCGTAGGGCTCCCCGGGCCTGGCGAACATCGTGTAGAGGAAGTTGCCGACGTAGGAGCGGGAGCCCTCCGGGTCCACGAACGGCTCGCCCGCGCGCAGCTTGTGGATGTAGGCGGCGATCGTCTTCGCCTGCGCGAGTAGGCGGATCATGTTGCGGTCGCCGTCGTCCTTCTCGGGGTAGTCGGTCGAGAGGAGCGTCACCAGCGAGGCGATCGACGCCATCGGGTGGGTCTGCCGCGAGTAGCGGCCGATGAGCTCCTTCATCCCCGCGGAGACGCGGGTCTCGGCGGCGAGGCGCGCGCGCAGGTCGTCGAGCTCGGCGCGGGCCGGCAGGTGCCCGTAGATGAGCAGGTGGCAGATCTCGACGAACTCGGCGTGGCCGGCGATCTCCTCGATCGGATAGCCGCGGTAGCGCAGGATCCCCAGCTCGCCGTCGATGAAGGTGATGGCGCTTTCGCAGGCGCCGGTGTTGCCGTAGCCGTTGTCGAGGGTGACGGCGCCGGTCGCGGCGCGCAGGTGGGAGATGTCGATGCCGGTCTCGCCCTCCGAGCCGACGACCACCGGCAGCTCGAGCTCCCTGGCCGCGAGCGCCAGCCGCGCAGTCCCCGTCGCGGCCGGCGCCGCCGGCGTGGGCTCCTCGACGATCTGTCTGGTCGGTGACATGGACAAGGCCTCCTCGACGGCCCGACACCGCGCACCGCGGCCCCCGAACGTCACCCCGATTATACCCCCTCCCGGGGGGCGCAAAAAGCGCGGTCGGCTACAGCTCGCGGAGCGCGGTCGCCACCGGCAGGCGGGCGGCGCGGATGGCCGGGAAGAGGCCGCCGACGAGCCCCATGAGGAGCGCCCAGACGATCCCCTGGACGAGCAGGCGCGGGGTGACCGCGAAGGCGAAGGAGACCTGGCTGAAGCTCTGCCAGTTGAGCGTCGAGGTCTGGTAGCCGTTGAAGACCACGTAGGCGACGACGGCGCCGACGAGACCGCCGGCCAAGGCGAGGAGGAGCGACTCGGCGAGCACCGAGAGCACCACCGGCCCGGCGCTGAAGCCCAGGGCGCGGAGGGTCGCGATCTCCCGCGTCCGCGAGGCGACGGCGGTATACATGGTGTTCAGGGCGCCGAAGACGGCGCCGATCGCCATCAGCCCGGCGATGAGGCCGCCGAGGCCCTTGATGATGCCGGTCAGCGACTGCGACTGGGTGGCGAAATAGTCGCTCTCGCGCTCGACGCTGACGTTCAGGCGCGGATCGCTGGTCAGCGAGCTCTTGAAGCGGGTGAACGCCGCCGGCGATTCGAGCTTGGCGTAGACCGACTGGAAGGTGTCGCCCCGCCGGTAGGCGGGCTGGAGGACGCCCGCGTCGCACCACAGCTCCGACTCGGAGACGCTGCCGCCGGCGGTGAACTCGCCGACCACCGTCCAGACGTTTTCGCCCCAGCGGCGGGTCGAACCGACGTCGAGCCCGGCGAACTGTCCCGCCGCCGCCTTGCCGACGATGACCTCGTTCTTGCCCGGCTCGAAGCGCCGGCCGGAGATGATCTGGATGTCGTTGCGGACCGCGAAGGCGGCCGGCTGGACGCCGCGTAGCGGCACGTTGGCCGGCGTCCCGGTCGAGCGCTTGGGGACGTCGACGACGACGTAGAGCTCGGCCGAGGCATCGGGCCCGGCGGCGCTCCGGCGCACTCCGGGAGCGTCCGCGACGACCCGCGTGTCGTCGTGCCGGAGGCCGCTCATCATCTCGCTGCTGCTGCCGCTGCGCAGCACGATCGCGGTGTCGGGCGAGCCCGAGGCCGTCATCGTCTTCTGGAAGCCGGCGGCGATCGAGAGCACGGCGACGAAGACCGTCACCACCCCGGCGACGCCGAAGGCGGCCGCCGCGGAGGCGCCCTTGCGCTCCTTGACGGTGCGCAGGTTGAGGCCGGTGATGGCGAACACCTGAGAGAGCCAGTTGCGCATCGTCACACCCTCCGGAGAGCGTCGACGATGCGCAGCCGCATCGCCTGGACGGCCGGGATCACCCCGGTCGCGAGGCCCAGGAGGAGCGCGAAGCTGAAGCCCAGCGCGAGCCCCATGGGGGGAATGTAGAAGATGGGGAGGAAGCCGTGCGTCGGGTCGCCGCGCAGGACGATGAGCGTCCAGGCGATGACGAGCCCCAGCCCGCCGGCGAGGAGGGCGAGGAGGAGCGATTCGCCGAGCACCAGCGCCAGCACCTGCCGGTTGGTGAAGCCGAGCGTCTTCAAGACCGCGAGCTCGCTCGTCCGCTCGCGCACCGACTGCGCCATGGTGTTGCCGGCGACCAGGAGGATGGTGAAGAACACCGCCGAGACGATGGCGGTGATCAGCGCGCCGATGTCGCCCACCTGATTGGCGAAGCCCTGCGCGAACGCCTGCTCGGTCGAGGTCTTGGTCTCGGCCGGCGAGTTGGCGAAGCGGGAGTCGATGGTCTGCGCCACCTGGGCGGCCTTCTTGGGGTCGGCGATGCGCAGGATGTACCAGCCGACGGTGCCGCGGTCGGGTCCCGCTTCCTTCAGGTAGTCGTAGCGGAAGTAGAAGCCGGTGGTGTCGGTCCCCTTCTGGGCGCCGGTGTAGATGCCGACGATGTTGAACTCCCAGGTGCGCGAGCCGTCGCGCTTCGCCATGTAGCCCGGCGCCAGGAGGGGGATCTTGTCGCCCACCTTCCAGCCGAAGTGCTCGGCGGTGGTGACGCCGACGATCGCCCCCTGCTGGTCGGCGAGCCAGGCCTTGCGCGCCTCGGGCTTCAGGAGGAAGTCGGGGTAGACGGCGAGGAAGGTCTCCGGATCGACCGCCATCTGGCCGAAGAAGTTTTTGGGATCCTGGTAGATGCCGCCGAACCAGGTGGCGTGGGTGACCAGCTTGACCCCGGGCACCTGGGCGATGCGGTCCTCGTAGGAGACCGGGAGCGGCTGGATGAGCGACACCTTGTGGATGGTGAGCAGGCGGTCGGCGCCCGAGACGTCGACGCCCATGCGGAACGCCTGGCGGATCGCCATGAGATAGCCGAAGAGGAGGAAGGAGACGAGCACCGAGAGCACGGTGAAGAGGGTGCGCGCCTTGCGGCGCTTGAGGCTCCCCCAGATGAGCGGCAGGAATCTCATATCGAGGGCTCCGTCGCCAGGCGCCCCTTGTTCAGGTAGACGGTGCGGCCGGCGCGCGCCGCGGCGTGGGGGTCGTGGGTGACCATCAGGATGGTCTTGCCGTGCTCGCGGTTGAGCGCCTGGAGGAGGTCGAGGATCTCGTCGCCCGCCTTGCGGTCGAGGTCGCCGGTGGGCTCGTCGCAGAGGAGGAGCGTGGGGTCGGTGACGATGGCGCGCGCGATGCCCACCCGCTGTTCCTGCCCACCCGAGAGCTGCCGAGGGAAGTGGCGGGAGCGGTCGGCGAGGCCGACGACCGAGAGCGCCGTCGCCACGTGCTGGCGGCGCTCGGAGCGCGACAGCGAGGTGAGGAGGAGCGGCAGCTCGACGTTCTTCTCCGCCGTCAGCACCGGCAGCAGGTTGTAGAGCTGGAAGACGAAGCCGACGTGGCGCGCCCGCCAGTGCGCGAGCTTGCCGTCCGAGAGGCGGTCGATCGGCTCGCCGGCCACCTCGACGGTGCCCGAGGTCGGGCGGTCGAGGCCGCCGAGGAGGTTCAGGAGGGTGGTCTTGCCCGAGCCCGAGGGGCCCATCAGGGCGAGGAACTCGCCCTTCGCCACCTCGAGGTCGAGGTCCTGCAGGATCTCCAGCCGCTCTTCGCCGCGCCGGTAGACCTTGTTGACGCCGTGGAGGCGCACCAGGGCGCCGCTGCCGTTGCCGTTCATCGCGTTCCTCCCCTCAGGCCTTGGTCCTCACCGCGTCGCCGTCCGCCAGGTCCGGCGGCCCCTCGACGACCACCTGCTCGCCGCTCGTCAGGCCGGCGACCACCACCGCGTCGTCGCCCACCGTGGGCGCCAGGCGGATCGAGCGGCGCTCGACGCGGTCGCCGTGGAGGACGAAGACGACGTCCTCCCCGCCGTTCTTGCGCACCGCGCCCCGCGGCACCAGGAGCTCGGGCTTGCCGGGCGCCGCGCCGGCCGCCTTGTCGCTCTCGTCGGCGAGGAAGGCGACCTTCACCCCCATGTCGGGGAGGATGCGCGGGTCGAGCTGCTCGAAGGCGAGGCGCACCCGCACCGTCGCCTTCTGGCGGTCGGCGGTGGGGATGACGATGATGACCCGCGCCGGGATCGTCCACTCGGGATAGGCGTCGAGCACGGCCTGCGCCTTCTGGCCGGGCTTGACGCGCGGGATGTAGCTCTCGTTGACGTCGACGTCGATCTCGAGCGACTTCATGTCGACCAGCGTGCAGATGCCGGTGCGGGTGAAGCCGCCGCCGGCCGACACCGGCGAGATCATCTCCCCGGGCTGCGCGTCCTTGGTCACCGCGATCCCGGCGAAGGGGGCGCGGATGATGGTGTCGTCGACGTTCTGCCGCTGCAGCGCGACCTGCCGCTCGGCGACCGCGACGTCCTCGCGCTGGGTGGCCAGGTGGGCGAGGAACGAGTCGGCGTCGGCGTTGGCGGCGTCCAGGTCCTGCTGCGAGGAGACCCCCTGGGCGGCGAGCTTCTGCAGCCGCTTGCGGTTGATCTCGGACTGCCGGATGCGGACCTCCGTCTCGGCGAGCGCGCGGCGGGCCGAGCCGAGCTGCGCCTGGGCCAGCGACAGGCCGCGCTGGGCGGTGGCGTCGTCGAGGCGGGCGAGCACCTGGCCCTCCTTGACCACCGTCCCCTCCTCGACGAGCACCTCGGAGACCTTGCCGGTGATCTTCGCCGAGACCGTCGCCGCCCGCCGCGCGGTGACGTAGCCCGAGGCATTGAGGACCGTCCCGGCGGCCGCCGCGCCGCCCGCCCGCTCGCGGACGGCGGCGACCTTGACCTCCTTGCCGCGCGGATGGAGGAGCCACCAGGCGGCCCCCCCGACGAGGACGAGGACGAGGGCCCCCAGCGCGATCCACACGCCGCGGCGCGAGCCGTTGTCGGCCGCGTCCTCGCGCTCGATGCGCAACCCTTCGAGGGTGTTCTTCTCTGCCGTCATATGTCTCTTGAATTACCGCCAGCCGCCGCGAGGAGCCGATTCTACAGGACGACCTCCGCGGCGGGGGGTGACAACTGTCACGGCTCGTAGATGGCGCAGGCGGTGTCGTTCTCCCACACCTCGACCCGCGCCACCCGCACCCGCCCGGCGTCGGCGCCCGCCGAGAGCCGCGCGGCGACCTCCGCGAAGATCCACTCCGAGAGCCGCTCGGCGGTCGTGTTGCGCTCGTCGAACGGCGGCACCTCGTTGATCACCCGGTGGTCGAACGGCCCCAGGACGTCCGAGACGATCGCCTTCAGATCCGCGAAGTCGAGCACCATCCCCAGGGCGTCGAGCTCCGTGGCGGCCAAGTGGACCCGCACCCGGTAGTTGTGGCCGTGCAGGTTCTCGCAGCCGCGGGTATGCCCGCGGATGGCGTGCGCCGCCGCGAAGGTGAAGTCCTTGAAGATCCTGTGCATGCGCCCGGATCGTGACGCGGAAAGGGAGCGTAAGTCAAGCGGCGGCGCGTTTCGAAAGACGAGGAACTCCGGCTGACTGGATTCAAGAATTTGAAGGGCCGCTTACCCGAGAGACGGCCGCTCCTGTGTGATCAGAGACTTGCGCGACACGTCCGGCCGGCATCCGGCTTGCTGATCGGATCGTCCAGAGGTTTCGATGCCAATGCGAGCCTTGCGTCAGATCCTGGAGATCGCGACGGCCGGCCTCGTCCTCGCCGCCGGGCCGGGCCCGGCGCGGGCGCTCGCCGACGAGCCCTGCGCGCACGGTCCCGGCTCCGGGATCGTCCTCTCGGGCGCCGTCGCGGACGAGCGCGGACGGCCGGTCGCCGGCGCCACGGTGCGGGCCATGGCGCCGCTCGACAACCGCTCGCCCGCGGTCTTCTGCTCGTCCGAGACCGTCACCTCCCGAGGCGGGGAGTTCTCCTTCGAGCTGCCGCGCATCCATTCGAACTACCGGCTGGTCGCCTTCGACGCGGCGCACGCGCCGGCGCTCGCCACCGCGCCCGGGGCGCCGGGCGGCCCCGCGCGGTCCATCCGCTTGAGGCTCGAGCGCGGGCGCACGGGACGAGGCCGGGTGGTCGACGAGGCCGGGCGGCCGGTCGCCGGCGCGCGGGTCGAGCTGCGGCGCAGCCGTCTCGACCGCGGCGAGTACCGCCGTCCCGAGACCTCGTTTCCCGACGACGACCTCTACCGCGCGACGACCGGGGCCGACGGCCGCTTCGCGCTGGCGCGCCTGCCGGTGACCAGCCGCGGGCCCGCCTTCGAGGTCGCCGTCCACGCCGCCGGCTTCGTGCCGGCGAGCTGGGACACGATCGCGGTGAAACGGGGCGATGCCGCGGATGCCGAGAACGTTGCAGATACCGCGATCGATCTCGGCACCTACACCCTCGCCACACGCCCGGCGTCCGCGGGCCGGGTGACCGACCCCGGCGGCCGCCCGATCGCTGGCGCGGAGGTCTGGGCGCTCCATCACGAGCGTCCGTGGCAGGAGGATCGGACGCCGGGAGAGCGCGCGGCCGGGCCGGCGGCGCGGACCGATGGCGACGGCCGCTTCCTCCTCCGCGGCGCCGGCGAGGAGCTCTGGCTGGTCGTGTGCCATGCCGGGTTCGTCGCCGAGGAGAAGCCGCTCAGCGGCCTCAGCGGGTCGCCGGCGATCGTCCTCACGCCGGCCGCCGAGCTCGCGGGGCGGGTGGTCGACGGCGAGGGCCGGCCGGTGCCGGGAGCCAGAGTGGCCTATCCGGACCCGTCCCCGTACCTCGACGTCGCCCTGCCTCCAGGTACCTGCTCGCCTCCCTACGAGACGGCCACCGACGCCTCGGGCCGCTTCGGTCTTCCAGGCGTGCCGCCCGGCTGGCAGTTCTTGAGCGCCGAGGCGCCGGGGTACACCGCCTCCGGCCGGAGGTTTCAGGCGCGGGCCGGCGGGCGGCTCGCCGGGATCGAGCTCCCGCTGTCGCGCGGGACGAGCGTGGAAGGGCGCGTGCTGGCGGACGACGGAGCGCCCGTCGCGGGGGCTCGGATCGCCGAGAATTCGCCCGGGTTCCTCGCCGAGGCGGTCGCCGACGGCGATGGCCGCTTCCGGCTCGCCGTTGCGCCGGGTCCGCACGACGTGTGGGTCTCGCGCGGGGGCTTCGCCGGCGGCGGGTTGCATCGCCTGATGGCGCCGCCGGAGGGCGGCCATCTCGACGTGACGCTCAAGCGCTACCCCGAGGAGATCGTCGCGCGGCGCGTGATCGGCCCGCGCGGGGAGCCGATCGCCAATGCGCGCGTGTGGTCTTACGAGGGTCCCGATCTGGCGATCACGGACGAGGACGGCCGCTTCGCCATGGCGGGCTACTTGGACGACACCCCGCCGATGCCCGACGTCTATGCCCTGCGCGCCGACGACACCT
>DATBQN010000575.1:0-2444 GCA_036560825.1 Thermoanaerobaculia bacterium | reverse complement strand
GGTCTCTCACCTCCGGTTGCTCCCCACATCGCCTCACGACGACGCAGTTTCCTTCGGTTACAGGCCGGAGAGCGTATGCCTGAAGAGGACTTTCACCTCTCTGAACGTGTGCGCTCGCAGGCGCACTAGGGGCGGAGCTTGTCTCCGCCCTCTGGGCAGTCCGAAGTTGCTGGGCGGAGGCAAGCTCCGCCCCTACAGGGGAGAGCTGCGGGACATATTCAGAACAGCCCGCGGCGTGGCGTGGCGCCGGCCGCGTGCCTGGAGCCGAGCCGGCCTTTGGACCTGCCTGCGATAGACTTCGCGTCGTCCCGAGAGACCGAAGAGGAGACCGCGACGAGATGACGACCTCGGCTGAGACGAAGCGGCGGCGGCTGGCAATCCTCGCGGTTCTCGCGGTCATCGTTCTGGTCGTGGCGCTCCAGCCCGGGCCGGCAGATGCTCGCGCCGGCGGCGGGCACAGCTTCTCGGGTGGATCGCACGGTGGCGGGGGCTCGCATGGGGGCGGCTTTAGCGGCGGCGGCTTCTCGAGCGGATCGCACTACTCCGGCGGGGGCGGATCGCTCGGCTGCGGCGGCTTCCTCTTCCTGATCATCCTGGTGATCGTCATCCTGATCGTCGTCGCCGCGGTCAACAAGAGCCGCGCCGCGGGCGGCGTCCCCATGCTCGGCGGCCCGGCGCCGCCGGCGCCCCCGGGCCCGCCGCCTGCCGACCTCGAGGCGATCCGGGCGCTCGACGCGGACTTCTCGGCCGTCCTCTTCCGCGACTTCCTCTTCGCGCTCTACGCCCGCGCCCATCACGCGCGGGCGATCGCCCGCGACCTCGACGCCCTGGCGCCCTACCTCTCGCCCGCGGCGCGGCAGGGCCTGGCGGCGCGGCAACCCGTGGGCCTGCCGGTGACGGCGGTGGTGGTCGGCGCCATGCGGGAGGTCGACGTCCGCGTCCCTGCGGCGACTGCGGGCGGGATGCCGGCGGATGCGTCGATCGGCGTCGAGGCCGAGTTCGAGGCCAACCTGACGGAGGGCGAGACGGGCAGTCAGCGCATGCAGTACGTCCGCGAGCGCTGGCGCCTGGTGCGCGCCGCGGGGGCGAAGAGCCGCACCCCGGAGAACGTGCGGAGCTTCCACTGCCCGCACTGCGGGGCGCCGTTCGAGCCCGCCTCGCCGTCCGAGGCGGAGCGCTGCGCCTACTGCAACGAGGTGGTGGGCGGCGGGCGCTTCGACTGGAGCGTGCAGGCGATCTCGGTGCTCGAGGAGGACGAGCGGCCGCCGGCCCTCACCGGCACGGTCGAGGAAGAGGGGACGGACGATCCGACCGTCTTTCATCCCGACCTCGCGGCGCGCCGCGCCGCGCTCCTCGCCGACGATCCGGCGGCGACCGACGAGGCGCTCGGCGCCCGCCTGGCCCTCATCTACGGCGAGATCAACGCCGCCTGGAACTCCCTCGACCTCACCAAGGCGCGGCCGTTCGTCTCCGACAGCCAGTTCGACTACCTGCAATACTGGATCGAGGCGTACCAGCACCAGGGCCTGCGCAACGTCACCCAGGGCGTGCACATGACGCGGGCGACGATCACCAAGGTGGTGCGCGACCGCTACTACGACGCCGTGACCTTCCGCGTCTGGGGCACCGGGCCGGACTACACCATCGAGCAGACGAGCGGCAAGGTCGTCGGCGGCGACCCGCGGCGGGACCGCCCGTACACCGAGTACTGGACCCTCATCCGCGGCGCCGGCGCGCGCGGCAAGCCGTCGACCGAGAAGAGCTGCCCCAACTGCGGCGCGCCGCTCGCGATCAACATGGCCGGCGAGTGCGAGCACTGCGGGGCGAAGGTGACGAGCGGCCGCTTCGACTGGGTGCTCTCCGAGATCGAGCAGGACGACTCCTACACCGGCTGAGGCCCGCGCCATGCCCGCGCCCTTCCTCACCGACGAGGCGAAGCGCGCCCTCCGGGACGCCGTCCACGAGTTCGAGGGAGGCTGCGGCGCCGAGCTCGTCGTCGCCGTGCGCCCGCGCTCGGGCTCCTACCTCGACGCCGACCTCAAGGCGGCGATCGCCGCCGGGCTCCTCGTCCTCGCCGTCCTCCTCTTCTCCCCCTGGCCGTTCGGCCTCGCCTACTTCCTTCTCGACCCCGCGATCGTCGGGAGCCTCGCCGGGCTCGCCTCCTGGCGCAGCCCGGCGCTCCGGCGGCTCCTCACCCCGCGCGCCGAGCGGCGGCGCCGGGTCGCGGCAGCGGCGCGGGCGGTCTTCGTCGACCAGGGCGTCCACCGCACGCGGGCGAGGAACGGCGTCCTCCTCTACTTCTCGCTCCTCGAGCGCGAGGTGGAGGCGGTGATGGACGCCGGCGTCGAGGCGCTGGCCGCGAGCGACGTCTGGCGGCGGGCGATGGGTGAGATGGCGGCGGCCTTCGCCGCCGGCGAGGGGGGCGTCGCCGTCGCCGCGCGGGT
>DATBQN010000574.1:0-5289 GCA_036560825.1 Thermoanaerobaculia bacterium | reverse complement strand
TCGGTCCAGGTGAAGGGGTGCGGTCCGGGAGGGGCCGGGAGGAGAACGTGACGCAGAGCGCATCGACCCAGACCGAGGTAGCGCCGAAGCGGCCGTACGAGCGGCCCCAGATCCTGCACCGGGAGCCGCTCGAGGTCATGGCGTCCGTCTGCGCTCCTCATCCTCCCGCCAAGGGCAACCCGGGCGTCTGCCCGCAGGGACCGATCTCGTCGTAGAGCGCCGTCGACCGCGCGACCGAGCGCCGGTGCAAGTTCAGTCGGTCGCGCTTGATCCCTTGGGAGTACTTGCTTTACCGTACGAGCATTCATCAGAGTCCGGGTCCTGCCGTTCGCCGGCCGCCGCGAGCCCGAGCAGGGCAGACCTGACCTACCTGCCGCGCGAGGCGCCGATGCGATTCCCAGCCAAGCACACTTCCTCCCACGGCCTCGGCCGTGCCGCCGCCACCCTGCTCGTCGCCGCGGCGCTGTTCACCGCCACCGGTCACGGCTTCGCCGCCTCCACCGGCCAGACCGCGCTCTTCATGCCGCAGGGCAGCGGCGCCGGCACCGCCAACGGCGACTTCGTCACCGCCAACGGCGGCGGCGGGCTCAACACTTTCTATCGCTACTTCATCGAAGTGCCGCCCGGCCTCGCGCGCCTGCGCGTGCAGATCTTCGATCCCGACCTCGGAGTCGGCGGCACCGCCGAGGCCGCCGCCCAGCGCGACCGTGCCCGCAACGCCTTCAACACCTCCGTGACCTACACCCTCATCCGACCGGACGGCTCGACCGCGACGGGGACGCCGATCACCTGCAATGCGGCCACCTGCACCGACAACGGTTGGCAGGACCTGCTCAACAGCACCGCCGCGGCCGATCGCGCCGCCGGGCACTGGGAGCTGCAAGTCAACGAGAGCTCGGCGGTGACCGCCGGCGACGACATCAACGGCATCGGCATCCGCGCCGACGACCAGAACGGCGCCTTCGGCGGCACCGAGCTGCCGATCTACTACGACTCGCAGAGCCAGTACGGAGTCAACCCGCCGGCCAGCGGGACGACGGACCGCAACTACACCTACTACCCCTACATCACCTCCGGCTGCAGCTTCTCGGAGAACGACTTCGACTACGACAGCGACGCCGGCAACACCGGCGCCATCACCCTCTCGAGCCGCACCGCGGCCTTCTCGCAGACCATCGCGAGCGCGGCCCTCTCGGTCAACAACACCTGGGCGCGCAACAACGTCACCGGCTGGACCTCGGACGCCAACTCGCTCGACTACGGCATCTGGCAGGCGGCCATCCGCATCACCTCCTACGTCAACGGGAACGGCCAGAACGGCAACTACGCGAACATCTACTTCGCCAACTTCAACGCTGCCGCCAACCCGCCGGCGGCGAACCCGACCCCGAACACCTTCCGCGTCTACTTCCCGAACAACGGCGGCACGGCGCCGGTCAAGCCGTACCTCGAGCAGCAAGTGCGCTTCCTCTCCGGTCCCAACCCGCCGGCCGTCAACCAGACCACGCGGGTGACGGTGACCTTGCGGCTGGTCAACCCGACGTCGCGGGCGATCGCCTTCTCGACGCCGACCAACATCGTCACCGCCAACGTCCCGGGAGCCGGCGCCATCTACGCCGGCCCCATCGCGACGAGCAACCCCAGCCAGGGGTCGATCGTCTCCCAGCCGGCGGTGGGCGGCACGGGGAACATCACCTGGAACCCGGGGAGCCTCGCCGCGGGCGCCACCGCGATCCTCGCCTACAACGTCGACGTCAAGCCGACATCGGCCGGCCAGCGGGTGCCGGTGACGGCGACGCCGGCCTCGGGCAACGGCACCCGCGCGCAGTGGCTGGACGAGACCGCCAACGCGACGCAGGCGCGCGCCACCTTCCTCTTCGGTCCGGTCTGCGAGCTCGCGGCGACCCAGGGGATGCTGACGGCGGCGGTCGTCTCCTCCTTCCACACCGTCGCCGACGGCAACGCCGTCGCGGTCGAGTGGAAGACCGCCTCCGAAGCCGGCACGCTCGGCTACTACCTCTATCGCAGGGACGCCGCGAGCGGTCGCTGGGTGAAGGCCCATGACGGCCTGCTCGCCTCCCTGGTCGGCGCGCCGCAGGGCGGCGCCTACCGCTTCCGCGACGAGGGCGCCTCGGCGCGCGGACCGCAGACCTATCTGCTCGTCGAGGTCGCCGCCGACGGCCGCCGGCGGGTGCACGGGCCCTACACGGTCACCGCCGGCGCCACGGACGCCGCGGATACGGCCGGCCTCGATCGCTCGGAGGCGCCCTTCGCGCGGGCGCCCCACCGCGGAGCGCGGCGGGAAGCGGCCGAGAGCAGCGGGCAGCCCGAGCTCGCCCAGCGGATCGCGGCGCCCCTGCGCACGGGCGCCCGCATCGGGGTGCGCCAGAGCGGCCTCTACTTCGTCGGCAGCGCCGACCTCGCGACCGCCCTGGGCGTGACTCAGCGGAAGGTCGAGAGCCTCATCGACAAGGGCGCGCTCTCCCTCACCCGCAACGGCCAGCCGGTCGCCTGGCTGGCCGACACGCCGCCGGGCCGCAAGGCCGACGGGATCCTCTTCTACGGCCAGGCCATCGACAGTCTCTACAGCGCCGAGAACGTCTATCGGATCACCGCCTCCGGCAAGGGCCTCACCATGGCCCTCGAGCCGACGGCGGCCGCCGGGGCGGGCGGCCCGGCGAGCTTCGCCGCCTCGCTCCACGCCGAGCAGGACGCCTTCCCGGCGACGGCTCTCCCGCTCGATCCGGAGTCCGACTACTGGTTCTGGGACTTCGTCATCGCCGGCGACCCGACCTTCGGCAGCAAGACCTTCTCGCTCGACGCCCCCGGCCTCGCGGCCGGCGGCACTGCCGCGCTCACCGTCAACCTCCACGGGGCGAGCGCCTCGGGGGTGAGCGGCGAGCACCACGTCACGGTGAGCCTCAACGGCACCGCCGTGGGCGAGGTCCACTTCGACGGCATCACCGCCAAGACCGCCACGTTCAGCGTCGACCCGGCGCTCCTCCACCCGACCGGGAACCAGGTCGTGGTGCAGGACCTCCTCGATGCCGGCGTCCCCTTCAGCATCGTCTACGTCGACTCCTTCGACCTCGGCTACCCGCGGTCCTTCCAGGCCCAGGGCGACGCCCTCGCCTTCAACGCCGCGGGAGCCGGCACGCCGATCGCGATCGGCGGCTTCTCGAGCGCGGCCGTCCGGGTGCTCGACCTCGGCGCCCCTGACCGGCCGCGCCTGGTCGCCGGCGCGTCGACGGGAAGCGACGGCGCCGGCGGCACCGCCGTCCGCTTCATCCCGGCCTCGCCGTCCGCGCCCTACCTCGCCGCCGGTCCGGGCGGGCTGCTCCATCCGGCGAGCCTGCGCCCGTGGCTCAACGAGGGCCTCGCCTCGACGAGCAACCGCGCCGACTACCTGGTGCTGACGACCTCAGCGCTCGCACCGGCGGCCGATCGCCTGGCCGCCTACCATGCGGCGCAGGGTCTGGCGTCCATGGTGGTGGACGTCGAAGCGGTGATGAACGAGTGGAACGGCGGTCTCAACGATCCGCACGCCATCGCGGCGTTCCTCGCCTACGCCCGCTCCCGCTGGGCGACGCCGCCGCGCTACGTCGTCCTCGCCGGCGCCGGCTCCCTCGACTACCGCAACCTGCTGGGCAACGGCGACAGCCTGGTGCCGCCGATCATGGTCGCCGAGACGGAGGGGCTCTTCCCCTCCGACTCACGCTTCGTCGACTCCGGCAACGGCGTGCCGGCGATCGCCATCGGCCGCATCCCGGCGGTCACCGCGGCCGAGCTCGACGCCTACGTCGACAAGCTCATCGCCTACGAAGCCGACAGCGGCGCCGGCTGGTCGGGCCGCGCCTCCCTGGTCTCGGACGCGCCCGATCAGGGCACCGACTTCGCCGCCGGCACGGCGCAGCTCACCGGCCTGCTGCGGGTGGGCACCACCGCCGACCGGATCGACCTCGGCACCACCGCCCTCGCCGACGCCCGCAGCGCGCTCCTCGCCGACCTCGGCCAGGGCACCGCGCTGATCAACTACCTCGGCCACGGCGGCCTCGACCGCCTCGCCTCCGGCGGCCTGCTCGACAGCGCCGACGTGCCCGGGCTGACCAACGGCCCGCGCCTGCCGGTGCTCACCGCGATGACCTGCGTCATCAACCGCTTCGCGGTTCCCGGCATCCGCTCGCTGGGCGAGATGCTCGTCGTGCAGCCCGGCGGCGGCGCGGCGGCCGTCTGGGCGCCGACCGGCCTCTCCCTGGCGGGCGAGGCGCCGCTCCTCGCCGAGCGCTTCTACCGCCTGACCGGCGACCCGACGGCCGACCGCTCGCTCTTGGGCGACCTCGTCGTCCGCTCGCTCGCCGAGTTCAAGCAGCTCGGCGGCAGCTCGTCGATGCTCGACGTCTACAGCCTGCTGGGAGATCCGGCGCTGCACCTCAAGAGAACGCCGAACCCGCTCTTCCACCCGGCCGCGGGGACGGGGGAGTAGGGCCGGGCTCGGCCGCGAATGGAGTAGGATCGGGACCCAGCAACCCCCTGCGCCCCTGCGTCGGCTTCGCCGCCGCGGACCTGGCGGTCGAGGCCGATCTGGGATCAGGATCCGCGAATTCCTCGCGCCCTGAGCGACTGGCTCCGCCGCAGAGCGAGCCGCCCAGCCTCGGAGCGACCTGCTCTGAGTCGCAGCACCCGGCTCCATCGAGGAGCGACCCGCCCCGCGGCGCAGCGATCCGCTGAAGCACAGAGCAACCGGCTCCGCCACGGAGCGACTCGCTCGAGCCGGGAGCGAGCTGCTGCGCCGCGTAGCCAGGCCGAATTCGAGTTCTCAGCCCCAAATCGGCGATTTGGCGCTGAGATCGCGCGCGCGGCGGCCGGATTCGAGAGCTCACCGTGAGAAAGCGAATCTCAGCCTGAGGCACCGTGCGCGACGCTGAGTTTCGCAATCTCAGCCTGAAGGAGGAGATCTCAGCCTGAGGCGCCGCGCGCGAGAGGCTCTGCACTGCAACGACGGCCGGATTCGAGATCTGACGGTGAAAAGGAGAATCCCAGCCTGAGCCACCGCGCACGACGGCGAGGTTCGCGATCTGGCCCTGGGAGAGGGAAACCGAGCCCGAGGCGCCGCAGGCGACGTCGGGGCGCGCTCGACCGCATGATTCTTCACACGATCGGCAGCAAAACCCTCTTGCCCTCGCCCTGCGCCTCCTGCGCCAGCTCCATCCTGCGCAGGGCCTGGGGATAGACGGCGAGGGGGTCGCCGCCGAAGGTGGCGGCGGAGCCGGGGCAGAAGTTGAGGAGGGG
>DATBQN010000573.1:0-2692 GCA_036560825.1 Thermoanaerobaculia bacterium | reverse complement strand
CCGCGGTCGCCGGACTCGAGGGCGTGGACGAACCCCGCCAGGTTCTGGGCGAAGGCGAGGGTCTCCCCGAGCTTGAAGCAGGGCGGGAGCGCGGCGCGGCTCTCGACGGTGGGGAGCTCGAAGCGGGGCAGGGCGAGGACGAGGACGAGGTCGTCCGACCAGGGGAGCGCCCGCGCCTCCGGCGTGCCGTCGCCGTCCGCCCGTCCCGGCACCAGGAGCTGCAGGCCGCCGAGGAGCGCCGGGACGACGTTGTCGAGATGGGGCGTCCCCGAGACCAGCCCCTCGGCCCGGCCGGCGAGCGCGAAGAGCTCGGACGGCGCCAGCGGCTCGCCGCCCGCCTCCGCCACCAGGCGCTGGCAGGCGGTGAGGGTGGCGGCGACGGAGCTCGAGCTCGATCCCAGGCCGCTCGACCGCGGCAGGTTCTTCTCGAGGTGAAAGGCGGGGACCGGGCAAGCGCCGGCTCCGGCGGCTCCGGCGGCTCCGGCTGATTGGGCGCGGGCGGCGAGGGCGTCGCGGAAGAGCCCGTAGGTGCGCAGGACGAGGTTCTGCCAGGGATCGGCCGGCATGTCGCCGGCGTAGCGGCCGGAGAGGGTGAGGGACGCCGCGGACGCCGCCGAGGCCGGCTCGGCGCTCACCACGTCTCCCCACAGCGCGCCGTCGAGCGGCGCCACGGCCGCTCCCAGGAGATCGAAGCCGGCGGCGAAATTGCCGATGCTGGCCGGCGCGTACGCTCGTATCGTCATCCCGCCTCCCCGGTCAGCCGACCGGCTACTCCAGCGTAGTGCCAGCAGGTGGCGGGGTCGAGCCCGCGTTTGACAACCTCTCGGGCCGGCGACTACCATGCCGCGGACCCGGAGCCCACATTGGCGAAGCGAGCGACGCCGAAGACGACCATCCTCGACGGCGAGCAGATGGCGCGCGTCATCCGGCGCATGGCGGGCGAGATCGTGGAGCGCAACCGCGGCGTCTCCGAGCTGATGCTGATCGGCATCCGCACCCGCGGCGTCCCGCTCGCCGAGGCGCTCGCCGCCGAGATCGAGCGCATGGAGGGGAACGCGGTCCCCCTGGGCAGCCTCGACATCACCCTCTACCGCGACGACCTCTCGACCGTCGGCCTGCAGCCGCTGGTCAAGGAGACCCGCCTGCCGCGCCCCATCGACGGCTGCCTGGTGGTGCTCTGCGACGACGTCCTCTACACCGGCCGCACGGTGCGCGCGGCGCTCGATCACCTGGTCGACTACGGCCGGCCGCGCGCCGTGCAGCTCGCGGTGCTCGTCGACCGCGGGCACCGCGAGCTCCCCATCCAGGCCGACGTGGTGGGCAAGAAGGTCCCCACCTCGGCGGACGAGGAGGTCGAGGTCAACTTCCGCTCCACCGACGGCGCCGACCGCGTGCGCATCCTGAAACGGGGGAAGCGCTGATGCCGCCAGCCGGCAGCAACCAGGAGCCGCCGCGCTGGAAGCGCAAGGACCTGCTCTCCATCGCCGAGCTCTCGCGCGGCGAGATCGAGCTCATCCTCGACACCGCGAGGTCGCTCGCCGAGGTCGGCGAGCGCCCGATCAAGAAGGTGCCGACGCTGCGCGGCAAGACCGTCGTCAACCTCTTCTTCGAGGCCTCGACGCGCACCCGCTCGAGCTTCGAGATCGCCGAGAAGCGCCTGTCGGCCGACAGCCTCAACTTCTCGGCCTCGGGCTCCGCCCTCTCCAAGGGCGAGAGCCTGGTCGACACCGCCCTCAACCTGCAGGCGATGGCGCCGGACTTGATCGTCATCCGCCACGCCTACCCGGGGACGCCGCACATGCTGGCGAAGAAGCTCCGCGCCGGGGTGATCAACGCCGGCGACGGCGCCCACGAGCACCCCACCCAGGCGCTCCTCGACGCCTACACCATCCGCGAGCACAAGGGGCGGCTCGCTGGCCTCAAGGTGGCCATCGTCGGCGACATCGAGCACAGCCGCGTGGTGCGCTCGAACATCCATCTGCTGCGCAAGATGGGCGCCAAGGTGACGGTCGCCGGGCCGCGCACCCTGATGCCGGTGGGCATCGCGGCGATGGGGGTCGAGGTCGCCTACGACCTGGCGAGCGCCGTGCGCGGCGCCGACGTCATCATGATGCTGCGCATCCAGCTCGAGCGCCAGGGGCGCATGGCCTTCCCCTCGATCCGCGAGTACTTCAGCCTCTTCGGCCTCACCACCGAGCGCCTGAAGGGCGCCAAGGACGACGTCATCATCATGCATCCCGGCCCCATGAACCGCGGCGTCGAGATCGCCAGCGAGGTCGCCGACGGGCCCTACTCCGTCATCCTGGAGCAGGTGACCCATGGCGTCTCGGTGCGCATGGCGGTGCTCTACCTGCTCTCCGGCGTGCACGAGGAGGCGGCCTAGGCCGCGGCGGCTAGCGGGAACATGCGGCTGCTGATCCAGGGCGGGCGGGTGATCGACCCGGCGCAGGACCTCGACGCCGTCGCCGACGTGCTCCTCGAGGACGGCGTCGTCGCCCGCATCGGCGATGCCGCGGAGCGCGCGCGGCCGGGCCGGGAGGACGAGGTGATCGACGCCGCCGGCCTCGTCGTCGCTCCCGGCCTCATCGACCTCCACGTCCACCTGCGCGAGCCCGGCCAGGAGCACAAGGAGACGGTGCGCACCGGCACCATGGCCGCCGCGGCCGGCGGCTTCACCGCCGTCGCCTGCATG
>DATBQN010000572.1:0-8818 GCA_036560825.1 Thermoanaerobaculia bacterium | reverse complement strand
GGCTACGGCGAGCGCTTCATCCACCGCACCGGCCACTCGATCGGCACCTCCGACCACGGCCAGGGCGCCAACATGGACAACCTGGAGACCCACGACACGCGGCGCCTGCTGCCGATGACCGGCTTCTCGATCGAGCCCGGCATCTACCTCACTGGCGACTTCGGGGTGCGCCTGGAGATCGACGTCGCGCTCACCGCCGACGCCGTCGAGGTGACCGGCGGCGAGCCGCAGCGCGAGCTGCTGCGCCTGCTCGCCTGACCACCCCGGAGAATAAGTCGGGCGCTCCTGCTAGCCTCTCTCCGTGGTGGAGAGCGCGGAGAGCGACGAGCGACCCCCTCCCGCGGAGGGTGCGGGCGGCCAGCCGCGCGCCAGCCATCCCGAGGCCGGCGAGTGGCGGGCCGACGCGCTGGCGCGCAGCCAGCACAGCCGCCTCGACGCCGAGATCCGCCCCCCGGCCGAGGATCACGACGCGGAGCGCGCCGCCGCGCTCTGCGCCGAGCTCGCCCGCGGCCTCCTCGCCGACTTCGCCCCGGCGCTCCTCTTCCTTGCCCCGGCGGAGCGGCGGCGGGCGCAGGCGCTCGTCGCCTACGGCCGCACCCTCTTCGACTTCGCCCGCCAGGCCGGCGTCGAGGGAGGGCGCCTCTCCGAGATCAACCGCTTCGAGTTCTCCCTGGAGACCGCGCTGGCCGGAAAAGCCATCGGGCAGCCGATCTTCGTCGGCATGGCCGAGGCCCACGCGCTGAGGCCGTGGCCGGAGGAGGCCCTCGCCGAGCTGGCGGCGGCGGCGCGGCGGCGCGCCACCCGCCAGCGGCCGGGCTCGGAGGGGGCGGCCGACGCGGACGCCGAGCGCCTGGCCGCGGCCGTCGCGGCGGCGCTCCTGGGAGCGCCGCCGAGCGCCGAGCTGCGCGCCTTCGGCGCCGCGCTGGTGCGCCTCTACGCCCTGCAGAACCTCGGACCCGAAGCGCGCGCTAACCGCCTGCCGCTGCCGGCGACCGAGGTGCCGGTGCCGGCCGAGCTGCCGTATGCCGACGAGGATGCCGTCGACCCCGCGCTCCTCCTCGCCGCCGCCCGGCGCGAATGCCGGCGGCTGCGGCCGCGCCTGCTGGGCGCGCCGCGCGGCCTGGTCGAGCTGCCGGAAGGCTACGGGCGGGCGGGCGTCTTCTCGCTCCTCGCCGGGCTCCGCCTGCTCAGCCTGATCGAGGACGGCGGCGCCGAGCTCCTCGACCGCCCGCCGCGCCTCGGCCTCCTGGCGCGGCTGGGGCTGCTCGCCCGCGCGCGCTGGTTCCGCCTGGGTCGACGGACACGGAGGCCGTGAGACGGAGACCCGTCGAGGAGAGAGCGGCCGCGACGCGGCCTCAGGCGCTCTTCGCTGCCTTCGGCTTGCGGCTGAAGCGCTCCTGCACCTCGGCGATCCACTTGTCGAGGTACCGCTCCCGGTCCTTCCGCTTATTGAGGTCGTGCGTGGGGCTGCGCAGGGGCAGCTCCTCGTACTGCTCGCCCGACTTGCTGAAGACCGAGGCCGAGATCACGTGGTAGTAGTTGCGCGGCGTGATGCGGACGCGGTCCTTGCCGAAGGCGGAGTCGAGCTTCTCGATCGCCCAGCGGTACGACTCTTCTCGCGGGTGTAGCTGACGGTCGCTCATGTCCGTCCATCTTACGCTTTCGGCGCGGAAAAGTGAAAACCCTAGTGATCAAATCAGAGTTGTAAGTAATGCGTTAACGCAGATTCTCAGGGCCGCGGCTCGACGAGGATCTTCGACGCCGCGCGGTAGCCGAGGCTCAGGCGCTCGCCGCTCTCCAGGCGGAGGTCGACGGTGTCGGCGGCCTCGTCGCGCGACTCCACGGCGAGGCGGCTCCCCGGCTTCAGGCGGCGGCGCTCGACGAGGAGCAGGAACTCGCGGCTCTGGTCGCCCACCCGCGCCACCTGGACGAGCGCGCCCAGCGGACAGACGGCGAGGCTCGGCAGGACCGGCTCCTCCACCCGGCCGTGGGCGTCCGGGATGGGGTCGCCGTGCGGATCGACGGCGGGATGGCCGAGCATCTCGTCCATGCGCTCGATGAGCCGGTCGGACACCGCGTGCTCGAGGCGCTCCGCCTCGGGGTGCACCTCGCTCCAGTCCATCCCCATCACCTGCACCAGGAAGAGCTCGACCAGACGATGGCGCCGCAGCACGTGGGCGGCGAGCTGGCGGCCCTGCGGCGTCAGCCGCACGCCGCTGTAGGGCTCATAGGTGACGAGGCCGCTGTCGGCCAGCGTCTTGACCATGGCGGTGACCGTCCCCGGCGCCACGGCGAGGGCCGAGGAGACCTGCCCCATGGTCACCAGCGACCCCGGGTTGCGCTGCTCCTCGACGAGGATGCACTTCAGGTAGTCCTCGACGGTGCTCGTCGGCATCGCGGCTCCGTCCCTCGGCCGGCCCTCAATAGGAGTCGCCGGGCTGCAGGGTGAGCACCTCGCACTTGACGCCGAGATCGTCGATCGCCTTGACCAGCTGCTCGGGCGTGCCGGTGAGCGCCGGGAAGGTCCCCCAGTGGATGGGGACGACCTTGCGCACCTCGAGGAAGCGGCAGGCGCGGGCGGCCTGCTGAGGGTCCATGGTGAAGAGGTCGCCGATGGGGAGGAAGGCGAGCTCCGGCCGGTGCAGCTCGGCGAGGAGCTGCATGTCCGAGAAGAGGGCGGTGTCGCCGGCGTGGTAGAAGGTGTAGCCCCCCGGCAGACGGACGACGAAGCCGGCGGCGACGCCGCCGTAGACCGTCTGCCCGTTGTGCTCGAACGAGCTCGAGTGGTCGGCGCGCACCATGTGGACCTGCAGGCCGAGCACGTCCTGCATGCCGCCCGGGTTCATCCCCGAGCAGTGGTCGACGCCCTGCGAGGAGAGCCAGCCGCAGAGCTCGTAGTTGGCGATCACCCGCCGCGGCTTGTGCAGCTTGGCGATCTCGATCGTCTCGCCCACGTGGTCGGAGTGGGCGTGGGTGAGGAGGATGGCGTCCACCCGCTCGAACCGCCGCAGGGTCTCCGGGCAGCGCGGGTTCGACACCCAGGGGTCGATCAGCACGACCTCCCCGCCGGGGAGGTCGCAGCGCACGGCCGCGTGTCCGAGGTAGGTGAAGGTGGGGCGCGGGTGCTGGCTCATCGCGGGTTCCTCTCCTGGCGGCTGGCGGTGGCGAAGGTGGGCGGCTCCGAAGGGGATTGTAGACCGGCGGGAGCGTTCTGCTAGAGTCCCGGCTCACGGACGACGACCGGGGGAGCGGATGACATGAGCACGTGGTTCCTCTTTCTGCACGCCGTGGCGGCGTTCTGGCTGGCGGCCGGGAGCTTCGCGGGAGCGGTGGTGAGGGCGCAGACGAAGCGCGCGCCCGACCTCGCCGGCAAGGTCTTCGGCCTCCGCCTCGCCTGGCGGCTGGCGGTCGTCTACATCGTCCCCGGCGCCCTCGTCGCCGGCCTCCTGGGCTTCTATCTGGTCACCGCGCGCGGCTACAACTTCGGCGTCCACTGGGTCGACGTCTCGGCTGTCCTCTACCTGCTCATGCTGGCGGTCACCCTGGCCTACCTGGTGCCGCGCCTGCGCCGCACGCTCGCCTCCGGCGAGGCCTCGCTCGCCGCCGGCCAGCCGACGCCGGAGTTCGCGCGCCTCGCCGGCGCCAAGCTGCCGGGCATCCTCGCCGACGTCAACGCCCTGGGGATCGTGGTGCTCACCTTCCTCATGGTGGTGAAGCCGGGAGGCTGAGGGCGGCGCCGGCGACGATGCCCGCGAGGGGCGATCTCGAGATCATCCTCGTCCCTTACGAGGTCGAGAAGGGCGACACGGCGGCGGCCCGCGCGCCCTCGGCCCTCGTCGAGCGCGGCTTCGCGCGGCGCCTCGAGGAGGGCGGCGCGACCGTCCACACGAGCGAGGTCTGGGCGCGGCACGAGGAGCGCGCCGGGCGGGCGGAGGTCGTCGCCGACCTCGGCCGCTCGCTCGCCCGCGCCGTCGCCAACGCGCGCTCCCGCGGCCGCT
Organism: Thermoanaerobaculia bacterium; assembly: GCA_036560825.1. Taxonomy (GTDB): domain Bacteria; phylum Acidobacteriota; class Thermoanaerobaculia; order Multivoradales; family UBA5704; genus DATBQN01. The sequence goes on along the minus strand of DATBQN010000572.1, from coordinate 4,820 downwards.
TCCCGCTCGTCCTCTCCGGCGGCTGCCTGGCGGCGATCGGGGTGGTGACCGGGCTGCAGCGGATGGGCCGCGACCTCGGGCTCCTGTGGATCGACGCGCACGGCGACTTCAACACCCCGGAGTCGACGCCGAGCGGCTACTGGGACGGCATGGCCCTCGCCGCGGTCTGCGGGCGCAGCCTCCCCGAGGTCTACAAGGAGGTCGAGCTCCGCCCCCTCCACTACCGGAACGTCGCCCACCTGGCGGGCCGCGCCTTCGACGCGGAGGAGATCGAGGACATCCGCCGCCTCGCCCTCACCGTGATCCCGCCGGAGCGGCTGTGCAGCGACGAGGCGCGAGGGGAGATCGCGCGCTGCGTCTCCGGGGCGCGCGAGATCTACCTCCACGTCGACCTCGACGGCGTCGACCCGCGCGACGCGCCCGCGGTCAACTTCCCCGTCCCCGGCGGGCCGTCGCTCGATGACCTCCTCGCCTGCCTCGCCGGCCTCCCCGCGCCCGTCGCCATGACCCTGGCCGGCCTCAGCTTCGAGCGCGTGGACGCGGACGCCGCCCGCCGCACCGTGGACGCCTGCGTCCGCCTCGTCCAGAGCCTCGCCGCCCGCTGACCGCCAAAACGAAGGCGGCGGCCGCTCGCGCGGCCGCCGCCCGGATCGTCGCCTCAGAGGTCCTGATCAGACCTGGAACTGCTTGAAGAAGTTCTCCCGCAGCTTGGCGTTGAAGGGGTGCTCGGTCAGCCGGTAGTAGATGGTCTGGGCGTCGCGGCGTGGGGCCACGAGGCCGTAGGCCTTCAGCTTCGCCAGGTGCTGCGACACCGCGGAGACCGACACGCCCAGCATCTCCGCGAGATCACAGACGCACAGCTCCCGCATGTTCTCGAGCAGGTAGAGGAGCTTCAGGCGGGTCGAGTTCCCCGCCAGGTTCATCAGCTCCGCCGCCTCCTCGATGTCGGGTGTGCCCTCGAGATTCTGCCGGATCTGGGCCATTTCCTTCTGAGTCATGTTGGGCGCCTCGCCTTTCATCTCTTTCTGTCCTCCAGTTGGTCAGTTGGCTGCAATCATGCACTTCGATCGATGCCCCTCCGCTCCCGGCTCGGGGGCGCTTGAGTTACCTACCTACGTTCTCATTCAAACTCTATTATACGCACTTTCCACTGGAAATCTAGGGGCGGACGACTTTTTTCAAGAATTTTGTCCCACCTAGCCCTCCCCGCCGCACATATATATACCTACCACAGACTCTGCAAAATTTCATCCCCTCCGAAAAGCGTTGAGCGCGAAGGTCCTTCGGCTCTTTCGTGTACCCGGGAGCAAGAAGCGGGACGCTTTTCGCCTGGTGAATTCGGAAGGCCGCCGGGCGCCGAACGGCGCACCCGCGCGCCCTATAATCCGGTCGGAAGGGAGGACGCGATGACCCGCGACGTGACGATCGAGTACTGCACCGTCTGAAACTACTATCCCCGCGCCGCCGGTCTGGCGGAGGAGATCGAGTCCCGGTTCGGCATCAAACCCCAGCTCGTCAAGGGCAGCGGCGGGCGCTTCGAGGTGAAGCTGGGCGACGAGCTCATCTTCTCGAAGAAGGCCGCCGGGCGCTTCCCGGAGCCCGGCGAGATCACGCGGGCGCTCTCCGCCAAGCTGCCGGCGAGCTCTTGAGCCCGCGGCGCTAGGATCTCAGGCTCGCCTCGTAGACGCAGCGCTGCCCCGCCGACTCCTCGACCGAGACCGCCAGGAGCTCGACCCGCGAGCCGCGGAGCTCCGCGGCGAGATCCTCCCAGAGCATGCGGGCGAGGAGCTCGATCGAGGTGTTGGCGAGAGGCAGGGCGAGCACGTCCGCTTCCGGAAAGCGGTAGCAGCGGGGGCCGAAGCGGATCTCGACCGCGCCCTCGTGGCGCGACCAGGCGACGCCCGGCCCCGCGGCGGGGAGGAGCGTGCGGCTGTCGAGCCGGGCGCACAGGCGGCGCACCGCCGCCTTGGTGCTCTCGAGGTTGGCGAGGAGGCCGAGCTCGTCGACCTCGGAGCCGGCGAGCTCCAGGGCGACGCGGTAGTTGTGCCCGTGGAGGAGCTCGGCGCGGCCGCCGCCGAAGAGGGTGAAGTGGGCGGCGGAGAACTTGAAGTCCTCCTTGGCGAGGACGAGACGGTAGCGCGGTGGCGCGGACACGGCTGCGAGTCTACCCGCGTCAGACCTTATCGAGACGCAGCTGGACGTGGACGACCTCCTCACCTTTCTTGCCCTCGACGCGGAACGCGACGATCTTCGGGTCTCTGCCGTCGGGTGAAGCGTGATACGCCAAGTCCCGCCGCTTGATCTCGCGAGCCATCTGCTTCGAAACCGCAGCGGTGGCGGTGGGCACTTGCGCCTTCAGGTCGAGGGCCATGCTCAGCGGATCTGGAGAAGACTTGCCGGCGATCTCTTGGGCGTAGGCTTCAAGATTGTCGTCCCACGGCTGCACGATTTCACCCACCACATCCGCGGTGTTTTTCGCATGCTTATGCTCATGCTTCCTGATCTGACTGACCAGGGTCGAGTCGTTCGGATCGCCTTCGGCGATCACCGTAACCTGTCCGTCAATCTTGTTGATCGCGTGCTGGGCAGGCACATCCATATCCTGGCCGATCTGCGCGGCGACGAAGTCGGCGCTCAGCTTGCCGCTCACCCAGGGCCCGTCTGTGGGCAACTCCATCACCCAGGAAACGATCTGATTCGGTACCTGCACGCTGGTTCTGAATCCGGCGTGGGATTCCACCGTGTTGACCACGAAAGCGGTTAGGAGTTGATCGTCCGGTGTGGGGGGAAACTCCTGTTGATTGAAGACACTCGGCGTCTCTCCGTACGCTGCCGAGGGTCGGACACCATTGGCCTTGCCCATGCTGGCCAGAGCCACGTTCCGGACGGCCAGCTCCGTGCCGGGGGTGAAGGTCACCTTTCGTTGCAACGGTGGCTCCGACTGAATTGGAATCTGGGCGATGTGGTGACCCAGCCGTGCTGCCCTAGCAGCCAACTTCTGCGCCCAGAAAGTTTCGCTCGCTGCCCGGATGGGAGGCGCGGGGAGAGTCTGTTGCGCGCCGGCGGCACCGGGGCGCGGAGCAACCTGGGAGCTCTGCTCTCGGCTGGCGGAAAGGCGGGAGGACTGCGGTGGGTGAAGCGCAATCTGGGCGACGTGGTGGCCGAGCCGAGCCGCTCTTTCCAAGCTCTGCGCCCAGAGCTCGCCCGTTTCGGCTTGCACCTCAGCTCGTGGCTCCGATCGTTCCCGCCCGGCCAAGGGGCGCTGCGGTAACGGGGAGCTCTTTTCCCGGCTGAGGGGATTCCCGGAGGGCGACCTGTGAGCTCTTCGGTTCACCGTGATGACGCCTCGCTGCGCGTCGCTCGCACGTTGCGATTCGTATTAGCGAGCATACCGTAGTTCTCGGCAAATCCGCGCTTGCCGTGGCTAGGGCGGGCCGGCGGGGCTGGGGCGCTGGGCGGCGAGCATGCGGACGACGAGGTCGCTGGCGCGGCGATCGCCGGTCTCGGCGGCCAGGCTGCGGGCGGCGGCGAGGAGGTCGGCGAGGTCGCCGCCGGCGCCACGCAGGCGGCGCTCGGCGAAGGCCGCCGCCAGGCAGGAGAGGCGGAGCGCCGGCGCCGCGTCCATCCACGAGGGCGCGAAGTCGGCGGCCAGCAGGGACAGCTCGCGCGGCGCCGGCCCGCGATCCGGGTCGACCGGCCGCACCCGCAGCGTCGCCATCCGCTCGTCCGGCTCGGCGCCCGCATCCGGCGCGAGACGCACCTCGTAGACGGCCGTCCAACCGCGGCGGAGCGCTGCCGGAGCGAGGGTGAAGACGTCCGGCGCAGCGCTCTCCGGCGTCGCCGGCGCCGCGCGGCCGCCGAGCCGGCGCCACGCCATGGCGCCGGGGCTCCAGGCGATCTCCACCCGCACGGCGCCCGCCGGCGCCGGGGCCGTCGAGCGCAGCCGGAAGCGCACCCATCGGGTTCCCGGCGCGGCGCGCGACGCGTGCCCGGCGACGGGCGGCGGCAGCGGCGTGCCGCCGGCGGCGAGCGACCAGCCGGCGCGATCGGCCGCCGCGTCGGTGTCGTAGGAGGACGCGAAGCCCTCCACCTCGCCGGCCGCCGCGCCCGCCGCTCCACCCGCCCAGGCGTTGGCCGGCGCGTCGGCCTTCGCGCCGCCGCCCTGGGCCTGCGCTCGTTGCAGGGCGTCGCGCTGCGGAGCCTCCGGCGGTTCAAGAGCGTAGGCGGTGGACAGCTCCGCCTCGGCGGTGGCTCGCTCCGGTGCCGCCGGGATCGCCGGCACGGCCGGCCGGGCGGCGAGACCGCCGGCGACGCCCGGCGGCGGAACGGTGGGCTTCGGCATCTGCACGGGAGGCGGCGCGGCCAGCTTCCCCTCCTCGCGCTTGCGCAGCCGGCCGGCCTCGTCGGGGCGCCGCTCGCCGGGAGCCCCGTCGCGCTCGGCGGCCGACTTCGGCGCGGCTTCCTTCGAGAGCGCGGGCAGCTGGTGCGCCGAGGCTGCGGGCGGAGCGCTCGCGGACGGCTCGGCCGCGGCGCGGCGCTTCGTCTCCTCGCGGCTCGGCTGGCTCGGCGCGGCCACCTGGTCGAGGAGCTGCGGCGCGGGCGCAGGGAGAGCCGCGGCAGGCTCGGGTGAGGTGGGCGCGCCGAGCGCTCGGGATGCGGGCGGGGCCGCAGCCCTCGGAGCGAGCGCTGACCACCCGGGGACCGGCGGGGTCTCGCGCGCCGGCGAGGGGCCCGGCGTCCTCTGCATCACATGGAGCGAGAGGAGGCCGGCGCCGAGCATGGCGGCGAGCGAGGCGGCGGCCAGCCAGCGGCGGTCGAGG
>DATBQN010000571.1:0-2639 GCA_036560825.1 Thermoanaerobaculia bacterium | reverse complement strand
CGGCGGTAGAGACCCATCGTTGGACGCGCGAGGAGTACGAGCGCATGGCGGCGACCGGCCTGTTCCCGCCGGACCAGCGGGTGGAGCTGATCGACGGGATCGTCTACGACATGACGCCCCAAAGCAGCTTCCACGCGACGGCGGTCCGCCTGATCGAGAAGGCTTTGCAGCGGGTCTTCTCGCCCGAGACCTTCGATCTGCGCGTTCAGATGCCCCTCACGTTGGATCCCGACTCGCAGCCCGAGCCCGATGTGGCCGTCGTTCGGGGAACGACGCGCGACTTCCGGGACGCGCATCCGACGAGCGCTGTTCTCGTCGTCGAGGTTGCGGACTCCTCGCTCCGCCACGACCGGCGGCGGAAGGTGCCGCTCTATGCCCGCTCCGGGATCCGCGAGCTGTGGATCGTCGATCTCACCCGCTCGGCGGTCGACGTCTATCGCGATCCGGACGGCGTCGCCTATCGTTCAACGGCCACGCTCGGCCGGGGCGATGCCGTGCTCCCGCTCGCCGCTCACCCCGGTGCGCCGATCCCCGTCGCCGATCTGCTCCCATAGCGACAACGGCCGCCGCGGCCCAGGCCGTCCGTTCTTACCCAGAGCTTTTCTCTTTTTTCCGAAGCCGCGGCCGGGTATTCTCACCGGCATGAACGACACCTCTCTCCGCCCCCTGGGCACCGTCACCCTCCTTGCCGCTCTCGCCCTGCCGCTCGCCGCGGCTCCCGCCCCGACCGTTCCCGCGGGCCCCGGCCTCGAGCTCGGCGACCTCGACACCACGATCTCCCCCTGCGACGACTTCTACCAGTACGCCTGCGGCGGCTGGCGCGCCGCCCACACGATTCCGCCCGACCACTCGTCATGGGGGCGGTTCAACGAGCTCGAGGAGCGGAACCTGGGCGAGCTCCGCGTCCTCCTCGACCGCAACGCGGCCGACGATCCCGGCCGGACGCCCGTCGAGCGCCAGGTGGGCGACTTCTATGCCGCCTGCATGGACGAGAAGGCGATCGAGGCGAAGGGGATCGCGCCCCTGGCTCCCGAGCTCGACCGCATCGCCGGCCTGGAGAGCAAGGAGGGACTGCCCGAGGTCGCCGCCCACCTCCAGCGGCTCGGCCTCGAGGCCCCCTTCCGCTTCTCTTCCAGGCAGGCCTACGGCGACGCCACCCGCGTGCTCGCCCACGCCGACCAGGCTGGCCTCGGGCTGCCCGATCGCGACTATTACCTGAAGAGCGATGCGAAATCGGTCGAGCAGCGCGACCTCTACCGGCGCCACGTCGGGCGGATGCTCGCCCTCCTCGGCGAGCCCGTCGACCGCGCCGAGGCCGACGCGGCGGCGATCGTCGCCTTCGAGACCGAGCTCGCCAAGGCGTCGCTCGACCGGGTGAGCCGCCGCAACCCGAAGAACGTCGACCACGAGCTCGCGCTGGCGGACCTCCAGGCGCTCACCCCCGGCTTCGCCTGGGGCCGCTTCCTGGCGGCGGTCCAGGCGCCGCCGGTCAGCCGGTTGAACGTCGCCGTCCCCGGCTTCTTCCGCGGCCTCGACGCCGCCGTGGCGAAGGCCGACCTCGGCACCCTGCGCGCCTACCTCCGCTGGCACCTCGTCCACCAGAGCGCGGACCTCCTTCCCGCCGCGTTCGTCGAGGAGGACTTCGCTTTCTTCGACAAGGCGCTGAACGGGGCGAAGGAGCTCCGGTCGCGCTGGAAGCGCTGCGCCGCGCTGACCGACAAGCTGCTGGGCGAGGCGCTGGGCCAGGAGTTCGTCGCCAACCACTTCAGTCCGGAGGACAGGGCGCGCATGCGGGCGATGGTGGCGGCGGTCGAGGCGTCGCTGGAGACGGACATCGAGACGCTGCCCTGGATGACGCCGCCGACGCGCAGCGCCGCGGCGGCCAAGCTGCACGACGTCGCCAACAAGATCGGCTATCCCGACGCCTGGCGCGACTACCGGAGCGTCCGCGTCGACCGCGGCGACGCGCTGGGCAACGCGGAGCGCGCCCGCGAGTTCGAGCTCGCCCGGAAGCTCGGCAAGATCGGCAAGCCGGTCGACCGCGGCGAGTGGTCGATGACGCCGCCCACCGTCAACGCCTACTACAGCGCGCAGCTCAACGACATCAACTTTCCGGCCGGCATCCTGCAGCCGCCGTTCTTCGACCGCAGGCGCGACGACGCGGTGAACTTCGGCAGCATCGGCGTGGTCATCGGCCACGAGCTCACCCACGGCTTCGACGACCAGGGCCGCCGGTTCGACGGCAAGGGCGATCTCAAGGACTGGTGGACGCCCGCCGACGCCAAGGAGTTCGAGGCTCGCGCGAGCTGCCTCGCCGACGAGTACGGAAATTTCACCGCGGTCGACGACGTCAAGGTCAACGGCCGGCTGACGCTGGGCGAGAACGTCGCCGACAATGGCGGGGTGAAGGTCGCCTACGCGGCGCTCGAGAAGGACCTGGCGGGAAAGCCGAGCGAGCGGGAGAAGGTCGGCGGCTTCACTCCCGAGCAGCGCTTCTTCCTCGGCTTCGCCCAGGTCTGGTGCGAGGACATGCGTCCGGAGATGGCGCGGCGGCTGGCGCTGACCAACTCACACTCGCCCGCCCGCTACCGGGTCGACGGCACGGTGGAGAACAGCCCGGAGTTCCAGCAGGCGTTCGC
>DATBQN010000570.1:0-18558 GCA_036560825.1 Thermoanaerobaculia bacterium | reverse complement strand
CGCTGCCGCTGGCCGCCGGAGAGCTCGTTGGGCTGGTGATGGAGCCGGTCGGCCAGCCCCACCCGCTCGAGCGCCTGGCGCGCGCGGTCGCGGCGCTCGGCGCGGCCGACGCCGGCGTAGATCAGCGGCAGCTCGACGTTGTGCAGCGCGTCGGTCCGCGCCAGCAGGTTGAAGGTCTGGAAGACGAAGCCGATCTCGCGGTTGCGGATCGCCGCCAGCTCCTGGTCGTCGAGCTCCTCGACGGCGACGGTGTTGAGGTGGTAGCTCCCCGAGCTCGGCGTGTCGAGGCAGCCCACGAGGTTCATCAGCGTCGACTTGCCGCTCCCCGAAGAGCCCATGATGGCGATGTACTCGCCGCGCTCGATCTTGAGGTCGACGCCGTTCAAGGCGTGGACCTTCTCGGCCCCCATGTCGTAGATCTTGTAGATGTCGACGAGCTCGATGAGCGCCATCAGCTGCCCTCCTTGGCGCCTTCCCGGCGCAGGTCCTCGCTCTCGGTGGTGGCGGAGACGGCCACCTTGTCGCCCGCCTTCATGTCGCGCAGCGTCCGGTACGGCCCGCTCACCACGCGCTCGCCCGGCTGCAGGCCGGAGAGGATCTCGACGTGGGTCTCGTCGGCGAGCCCGGTGGTGACCGGCCGCAGCGCCACCTTGCCCTTGTCGACCACGAAGACCACCTTCACCTGCTCGTCTTTGGAGCCGGAGCCGCCGGAGCTCGCCGCCGGATCCTTCGCGGGCTTGTCCTTGTCCTTCTCGGCGGCGTTGGCGGCGTCGGCGACGTCCTCGGCGGCACGCTCGACCACCGCCTGGATGGGCACCGAGAGGGCCTTGGGGTGCTCGGCGGCGCGGATCTCGGCGCGCACCGACATGCCGGGCCGCAGCGCCGGGTCGGCGTCGGAGAGCTGGATCTTGACCTCGAAGAAGGTGACGTCGGGCTGGCTCGCTTTGCTGGCGCCCGAGCTGCCGACCTCGATCACCTTGCCGTGGTACTGGCGGCCGGGCACCGCGTCGACCTTGAGCGTGGCGGTCTGGCCGAGCCGGATGTTGACGATCTCGGTCTCGTCGACGTCGACCTTGGCGAGGATCTCCGAGAGGTCGGCGATGGTGCCGATGACGGAGCCCGGGTTGTTCATGGTGCCGGAGACCACCACCTCGCCCTGCTCGGCGTTGAGCTTGATGACGCGGCCGGAGATGGGCGCGTAGATGGTCGTCTTCGAGAGGTCGTCCGCCGCCTTGACGAGGTTGGCGCGCGCCTGGCGGACCGCCTCGCGCGCCTCGTCGAGCTCGAGGCGCGCCGCGGTGGTGGTGAGCACCGCGGAGTCGAGCTGCTCGCGCGAGAGGATCCCCTGCCCGTGGAGGTTCTCCGCCCGCTTGCCCTTGATGTCGGCGTCGGCGAGCATCGCCTGGGCCTTGGCGACGGCGGTCTCGGAGCTGCGGAGCTGCGCCGCCCACTGGTCGCGCGCCGCGATGTAGGCCTGCTGCTCGAGCTGGAGGAAGGGCTGGCCGGCGCGCAGGGTGTCGCCTTCCTGCACGTAGAGCTTGTCGATCTTCCCCACCACGTGGGCCGAGATGTTGACCTTCTCCTTGGGATCGATCTCGCCGCTCGCCTTGACCACCTCGACGACGTCGCGGCGCGCCGCCGCCTCGGCGTAGACCTTGGTCCCGCTCTCGCGCTTGCCGGCGCGGATGCTGCCGAAGACGATGGCGGCGAGCGCCAGAACGATCGCGCCGGCGATCAGGAAACGCTTCAACTGCCGGCCCCGCTGGCGCCGCCCAGGGACGAGAATCCGACGATGATAGCGACGAAGATCAGCCACAGGATAATGACGGTCAGCCAGGCGGTCGTGCGGCTCACCCGCGCGGCGACGCGGTAGCCGATGGCGAGGAGGGCCACGTTCCACAGAGCGAAGAGGTCGAGGCTGGCGAGCAGGGCGATGAGCGGCTTCGACGCCCCCTCCGGCGCCAGGAAGGCGAGGTTCGAGCGCAGCACGCCGCTCTGCAGCTCCGCCAGGGTGAGGGAGCCGCGGAAGAAGGCGACGGGGATGGTGAGGAGGGAGCGAATGGCGTACGGCATCGCCGCGTGGACCGTCACCGCGAAGCTCGTGCGGTAGGAGATCTGCCCGCCGAAGAGGTTGAAGGCGAGGAGCACCGCGGCCACCACCAGCGAGATGAGCGCCGGAATGGCGATGAAGAAGGCCTCGTAACAGCCCTGGATGACGCCGGCCTTGCTCTCCAGGCCCGGCGGCATCGGCCGGTGCTGCGCCGCCATCTGCTGGCGCATCACCTCCATGAAGTCGAAGTGGCTGAAGAGGACCAGCGTCGCCGCCGCCGACACCACCACTAGGACGGCGAGCGCCAGCGCCCAGGTGGGGCGCTCGGCGATCGCCGCGAAGGTCTCGCCGGGCCTGGCGAGCACGCCCCAGAGCCGCCCCCAGCTACTGTCTTTCATAGGCCTTCTCGTCCTTTCCGGGCGTGAAGCTGTAGCGCTGGATGGCGGGGTCCTTGTCGTCGATCGCGACCCCCGATTGGGGCACCAGGGTGCCGGTCGCCCGATAGTAGTCGGCGAGCGCCGTGCGGTAGCCGACGATGGCGGTGATCTCCGCGCTCCGCGCCGCGGTGAGGTCGTCCTGGATGCGGGTGATCTCGAAGCTCGTCGACATGCCGTTCTCGTAGCGCTTGCGCTCGGCGTCGAGGTTGGTCTCCTGCGCCTTCCTCGCCGCCGCCGCGGCGTCGATCTGCTTGGCCGCGGTCTCCACCCGCCGCGCCGCCTGCCGCACGTCGGTGATCACCACCGTCTTCAGCTGGTCGAGCTCGTACTGGGTGCGATCGCGGTCGATGTCGGCGATCGCGGTCGCCGCCCGCGCGGCACGGTTCTGCAGCGGCAGGGAGAAGTCGAGCTCGCCCTTCCAGTAGGGAAAGCGGAAGTTGGTCGCCTGCGAGAGGGTGGGCGAGAGGCCGATGTCAGCCCCGGTGCCCTGGTAGGTGAGGTGGAGATCGAGCTGCGGCTTCGCCAGCTGGTGCGCGAACCGCGCGTTCAGCTTGGCGAGCTCGACGGCGAACTCCTGGCTGCGCAGCTCCGGCCGACTCTGCAGCCCGAGGGCGATCGAGGCGTCGAGGTCGATCGCCGGGTGGGCGGCCGTCTGCGGGTCGGTCGTCGGCTTGATCTCGGCGGTCCACAGCTGGCCGGGGGCGAAGTTCAACAGCCGGCGGAGCTGGTCGGCGGCGTTGGCCACCGCCTCCTGGGCGCTGATGATCCCCTCCTCGCGGGTGGCGATGGTGGCCTGGCTCTGCACCAGCTCGAGCGGCGCCAGCGTCCCCACCTGGACCTGGATCTTGTTGCGCTCGTGGAGCTCGCGGGCGAGCCCGAGGCTGTCCTGGGCGACGGTGAGCTGCCCGCGGGCGTCGACCAGCATCCAGTAGGCGTTGACCACCTGTTGGAGGATGGCGGTGACCTGGGCGGCGAAGGTCGCCTGGGAGACCTGGCTGGTGTTGACCGCCACGAGCAGGCCGTGCTCGTAGGCCTCGCGGCCGAAATTGCGCAGCAGCGGCTGATCGTAGGTGAAGGTGAGCGAGGCGCTGTAGAAGCTGCTGCCGATGGTGTTCAGGTTGGGCGAGAGGAAGGTCTGGGAGATGCGGGTGGCGACCGGGCCCACCGACACCTTGCCGCCCGTGGGCAGGGCCTCGCTGAGGGTCGCGCCGAGCTGCTGATCCTCCTGCGACTTGGGCGAGAACGTGCTGGTGACCTGCGACTTCCGGTTGTCGGCGATGATGTCGGCGAGCAGATTGAGGTCGTAGATGCCGAGCGCCTCGTAGACGCCGAGGCGGGCGTGGATGCGGTTGTAGCGCTCGATGACGATGCCGAGGTTCCGGCGCAGGGCGATCTCGATCGCCTGCTGCAGGGTGAGCTCGACGGCGCCGTTGGTGATCGGGATGTCGACCGCCTCGGGCGCCTTGAGCTCGGCCTTGAGCGGGATGCCGGGCGCCGGCTGCTCCGCCGAGGCGGGCAGCGCGGGCAGCGGCAGGAGGAGGACGAGGAGGCAGGCCACCGCCAGGCGGCGCGCGCTCTTGCTCACACGAGACTCGTTCATGCGATGACCTCTCAAGACGTCGGAAAAGAGTTGGGGCTTGGTGCAAGCCGGCCGCCGGCGGCCTCGCGAGACGGCCACCCGTCCTCGATCATGGTACGCGCCGACCTCCTAAAGGTTATCGCACCCGGCGGCCGGAGGCGGAAGCGCGCCGGGAAAGAAGCAGGCGACGAGGTGCTCGGCCGGCGCGGGAACCCGCGCCAGGGGGGGCTCCTCGACCGCGCAGCGCGCCTCGGCGATGGGGCAGCGGGGAGCGAAGGGACAGCCCGGGGGGCGCCGCGCGGGATCGGGCGGCTCGCCCTGGAGCACGATCCGGCCCCGGCGGCGCGCCGGCTCCGCCACCTCCGGCACCGGCGCCGCGGACAGCAGGCTCACGGTATACGGGTGCTGCGGCGCCGTGAAGAGGGCCGCCGCGGGCGCCACCTCGACCAGCCTGCCGAGGTAGAGCACCGCCACCCGGTCGGCGAGGTGCTCGACCGCCGCCAGGTCGTGCGAGATGAAGAGCAGGGCCAGCCCCAGCCGCTCGCGGAGATCCGCCAGGAGGTTCAAGATCTGAGCGCGGACGGAGACGTCGAGGGCGGAGACCGGCTCGTCGGCGATCACCAGGTCGGGACGGGTGGCGAGCGCCCGCGCGATCCCCACCCGCTGGCGCTGGCCGCCCGAGAGCTGGTGCGGATAGCGGCCGGCGAGCGCCGGCGAGAGCCCGACCAGCGCGAAGAGGTCGGCGACCTTCGCCCGGCGCGCGCGGCGCGCGAGCCCCTCGTGCACGGCGAGCGGCAGGCCGGCGCTCTCCCCCGCCGTCAGCCGCGGATCGAGCGAGCCGGAAGGGTCCTGGAAGACCATCTGAAAGCGGCGGCGCAGGCGCTGGAGGTCGCGCCGCGCGAGCGTCCGGAGGTCGACGCCGTCGAAGCGCACGGTCCCGGCGGTCGGCTCGAGCAGGCGGATGAGGCAGCGGCCGAGGGTCGTCTTGCCGCTCCCCGACTCCCCCACCAGGGCGAGGCCCTCGCCGCGGCCGATGGCGAGGGAGACGCGGTCGACGGCGCGGGCGGGGGCTCCGCGGCGGCCGAAGCTCCGCCAGACCGGGTACTCCTTGACCAGCTCCACCGCCTCGGCGAGCGCGCTCACGGTCGAGCCTCCGCCACCGGCGATGCCGTGCCCGGAGCGACGAGAAAGCAGCGCGCCGAGCGCTCGGAGCCGGCGGCACCGTCGTCGCCCGGGAGGGACCCGACCACGTACGATCGCGGCCGCTCGGCGGCGCAGCGGGCGAAGACCTCGGGGCAGCGCGGGGCGAAGGCGCAGCCGGGAGGGCGCTCGCCGGGCTCGGGCGGCTGGCCGGGGATGACGGCGAGCGGCCGGCGCCCGCTCGCGGCGGCCGCGCGCCGGGGCAGCGCCGCGAGGAGCGCGCGGGTGTAGGGGTGAGCCGGGGCGCTGAAGAGGGCGCCCACCGGCGCCTCCTCCACCACCTCGCCGGCGTACATGACGACCGCGCGGTCGCAGGCCTCGGCGACCACTCCGAGATCGTGGGTGATGAGGAGGACGGCGAGCCCCAGCTCGCGGCGGAGCTCGGCGAGGAGGGCGAGGACCGCCGCCTGGAGGGTGACGTCGAGCGCCGTCGTCGGCTCGTCCGCGATGAGGAGCTCGGGGCCGGCGGCGAGCGCCACGGCGAGCATGGCGCGCTGGCGCTGGCCGCCCGAGAGCTGGTGCGGGTAGTCGTCGAGGCGCCGCCGCGGGTCGGGCATGGCCACCCGCGCGAGGAGGGCCTCGGCCTCCCGCCGCGCGGCGCGCCACGAGAGGTCGCGATGGGCGCGGATCGCCTCGGCGATCTGGAAGCCGATCGTGTAGACCGGGTCGAGCGCGCTCGCGGGCTCCTGGAAGACGAGGCCGATCCGTCCGCCCCGCACCCGCCGCATGGCGGGCTCGGGAAGCGCCAGCAGATCCTCGCCGGCCAGGAGGACCCGCCCGCCGACGATGCGGCCGGGGGGCGGCACGAGCTGCAGCAGGGCGAGCGCCGTCATGGTCTTGCCCGACCCCGACTCCCCCACCAGACCGACGCACTCGCCCCGCCGCACGGAGAACGAGACGCCGTCGACGACGGGGATCGGCGAGGCATCGAGCGATGCGCCCCGCCCCTCCGCGGGAAAGGCGACCGTCAGGTCCTCGACGGCGAGGAGGGCCGGCGCCAGCTGGGGGTCGGAGGCGGCGGGCGCGGCGAGCATCGGGCGGAAGTTCCAGGGGATTCTACGCGAGCGCCCGCTCGCCGCGCCGCCGCGGATGGGGGAAGCGGCGGCCTCAACAGCCGACCGGCCTGCTGCCGCAGATGCAGAGCGTCCTGCACGTGTTGCTGCAGCACTCGAGGCCGACGAAGGGGTGGTGGCCCTGGCACTGCTGGTTGCAGGCGTCGCGCTCGGCCTGGGTACAGAAATTCGGGCCGCAGCTGGAGAGCGGCACGGCGCCGGCGTGGTCGAGCGAGGCGAGGAAGGCGTCGAGCGCGGGCGCGCCGGCTGCTTGGACGGCGGGCGCCGCCGCCAGTGCCGGGGTCTGCAAGGGAACCGGCGCGGCGAGCGCGAGCGCCGGAATCGCGAGCATGAATGCGAAGGCGATGAGGATGCGGTGCAGGCTCATGGAGGTCTCCTTTCGACAGGGTTTTCGTTGGTAGGCGTTTGCGGTAGCTCCCCCCTCCAGGCCCCAGGGTACCCCCGCCGAGCGGCCAGGGCAACCTCGCCGGCTTGCCGGGACACAGGGCTGGCGCCGATCCAGCTCGCCGTCGACGAGGAGGCGCCGCCTGCTGGGCGCCAACTCCCGGTCGGGCTGGCCGGCTACTCGAGCGAGTCGAGCGATCCGAGCCAGGAGAGCTCGCCGACGGCGACGAGAACGGCGTCCGAGACGGCGCGGGCGACCTCGGCGGCGAGCGCGGCCGGATCCTCGGAGGGTGGGCCGGTGGAGCGCTGTCCGGTCACCGCGAGGGTGGCGCGTAGGATCGGCAGGAGCTGCTCGAGGAGGAGGAAGGGCAGGCCGGCGGCCTCGGCGAGGCGCGCGAGCTGCCGGCGGCTGGGCACCCGCCCGCCCGTCTCGTAGAGCGAGATCAGGCTCTTGTGGACGCCGGACGCCTCCGCCAGCTGCTTCTGCTCCCAGCCCCGAAGCGCGCGCAGGAAGCGCACCGCCAGGGCGAGCACGTCGGGCTCCCAGGGCTCCCATCGCTTAGTCAATTCCACTTCCTCGTCATCTGGGATGACCTTTCGGGTGTATTTTTTCGCAGCACGGCCATACCACGCTGCTCAGGAGCGCCCACGCGGCCATCCCGGCCGCGCCGGAGCCTCGCTCCTCGAAAGGAGCGCCCATGCCGCCCCGCCTGTCGCGCATCGCCCTGGCCCTCTGCCTTGCGAGCATCGGATCGCCCCTCTTTGCCACCCCGGCTCCGCGGCCAGCTACGCGCCGGCTGCCAGCGCCGGTCCAGGAAACGGCTTCGGCCAACCAGCTCCGCTGGCTTTGGAATTATCTCACCACCCTCTGGGCGCCCGAGGGCTGCGGCCTTGATCCGAGCGGCGCGAAGTGCACGTCGTCGCCCGCGCCGGGCGGCCATGCGACGGCCGTGACCCCGGCGCCCGCAGGCTGCGGGCTCGACCCGAGCGGCTGCTGAGCGACCGACGATCACGGCTCGCGACCGATCAACGGCCTCTCCGCCGGGGCGCACTCCGCTCCTCAGGCGAGATGGAATCGAAGTGCAGCCCGGGGTCGAGGCGCACGCGCTCGAGGAACCGCAGGAGGCGGCGGCCGAGGTCGGCCGTGGCCGCCTCCTGCTCGGCCCGCCAGAAGAGGCGGAGCGCCCGTAGCACCTCGAGCTGGAGCCCCAGGCTGCCGAAGATCGGCAGCGCCTCCGGGGCCAGCGTCCGCACCTCGGCGGCGCGACCGTCATCGAGGAGGACGACGGCGAGGTCGAGGGTCGAGAGCGCCGCATCGTAGGCCAGGCCCCGCGCGGCGAAGTCCATTCGCACCTGGCGGAGCGCGGCGGCGGCCTCCTTCCGGCGGCCCAACCCCGCCGCGACCCGCGCCTCCAGCCATAACACCCGCACGAGGTCGAGGTCGTTCCTCAGCGCGACCGCCAACTCGCGCGTCTCGGTCACGAGCGGCGCGGCCTCCGCATGTCGGCCGAGATGGCAAAGGTTGACCGCGAGGTTGAAGCGCAACACGCAGGCCTGTCTCGGGTCGCGTGCTTCGTCGATGAGGGGAGCGGCGCGCTCGAGCGCATCGATGGCGTTCTCGCAGGCGCCCATCTGCTCGCAGGTGAACGCCTTCTTGAGGAGGATTCGGCAGGCCGCCTCGGGGCCGCAGCTCGTCGCGAGCGCCCGGTCCAGGAGATCGAGGGCTTCCCCCCACCGCCGCTGGGCGCGACGAAGAGAGGCCTCGAGGTCCAAAAGGCGCCCGGCCTCGAGCGGACCTGGGACGGCCGCGGAGCCTGCCGCCCACCGCGCCTGCGACCGCGCGAAGGCGTCTTCGGCCCCCTGGAGATCACTCCCCACGCGCCTCGCGTTGCCGAGGAAGGCCCAGGCATAACCTTCGAGCCGCGCGCGCCAGGCCTCGCCTCCGGAAGCCCGCTCGGCGATGAGGAGCGCGAGCTGGGCGAGCTCGAGCGCCTCGCGGGCGTCGTCAGCCGCTGCCTTCTCGCTCGCCGCGCACGCCGCCTCGCAGAGGGCCCAGCTCCGATACTCCTCGGCCTCCTCGACGAGGAGGCGACGGTTCTCCTTGGGGAGGGAGCGCAGGCGCGCCAGCCCTGCCGTTGCCCGCGAGCGGGCCCGCCGCACCTCTCTCGCCTGCCAGGCCCGCGCGAGGGTGGCGAGCGTCGCCTCGACCGCGGCCCGTCCCGCGCTCGCGGCGGCGCGCCGGATGCGCCTCAGGTCCCGCGCGTCGGGCGCGAAGGGTCCCAGCGGTCCGCTCGCCTGCCGGTCCGTGAGATCGAGCCAGAAGAGGGTCAGGTCGACGTCGTCGGCGCCCAGGCCCATCGGCGCGATCAGCTCCTCGAGCCGCTCGCGCGAGAGCGGCTTGTGCCCGGTCTCATACTCGGAGAGGAGGTTGCCGCGCAGCCCGAGCGCTCGCGCGAGCTCACCTTGGCCCCAGCCGCGCGAGGCGCGGAGGGCGGTGAAGGCTCTTGCGAGCGCCGGGGGTATCGAGTCCGCCATTCGCCTGTCGGGTCCTACCAATCCAGGTTCCCGCCACCCCGCGCCGTGTGACATCCCCGCCAGCTACGAGTGCTTGCGCACCAGGAAAAATATCATTCTTGGATGCCATCGCGCAGGGGTGAAAAAGATACCCCTTCCGGCAATCGCGATCCATCAATCGCCAATCCACTTCCACCGTCGAGCCTCGCTCGCCTTACCCTCCCTGTAACCATCGGGAGGACCTTCCATGAGCGAGGCGGATGCCGCCGTCGAGGATCGAATTCGCGCGCTGGCCGCCGTCCTGGCGGCGGTCCGCGGCCGGCTCTTCGACCTTGCCGACGAGCCCGACGGCGGCGCGCCGGCGGCGCGCGAGGACGCGGAAGGTGGCGCCGGCCTGCGCTCCGTCGTCTCGTGCGTGCTGGCCGACTCGCTCGACCCGGCCATCCGGGACCTGCTCTGCGCCGCCGAGCACGAGCCCTCGGGGTCCGGCGCCGCCGGTCCCGCCCCGCCGTCCCCCCGCGCGCCGGAGGAGCCCGGCTATGGCGCCCTCTTCTCGCGGCTCTCGGCGAACCTGCCTCGCGTCGCCGCCGCGGTGGAGCGGGAGCAGCGGGAGATCGAGGAGCTGTTCCTCGACCTCACGTCGCTGCGCCGCGAGGAGTGGCTGCCGATGACGGCGGAACCCCGCTTCCACCGGCTCGCCCTGGTGGAGCGCCTGCTCGACGGTGCGCGCGAGGAGCTGCCATCCGACCCCGGCGCGGCCGGGGAGCTGGCGGGCCTCGCGGCCGAAGTCGCCGGGCGGCTCGCCGACGCCGACGAGGGCAGGGAGGGCCGGGCGCGCGCGGCCTGCTGGATGGGGCAATCCCTCCGCATCGCCGGCGACCTCGCCGGCGCCGAGCGGGCGCTCTCCGAGGCGACCCTCTACGCCGCCTATTCCGACGAGCAGGCCGAGCTCTGCCGGGCTCTCGCGCTGCTGCGCTGGGAGCAGGGTCGGACGGACGAGGCGCGGGCGCTCCTCGAGCGCGCCGAGGAGCTCTGGGCCGGCGAGGAATCGCCGGACGAGCAGGGGGCCTGCCAGGTGCTGCAGGGGCTGCTCCTCGTCGAAGAGGGGAAGGCGAGGGATGCGGTGAGGCTGCTGCGGGACGGGCTGCCGCTCCTCGTCGATCCCTGGCTCGCCGTGTACGGCGGGCTCGCGCTGGCCTTCGGGCTGGCCGAGAAGGGCCAGGCGAAAAAGGCGCGGGAGCAGCGCGATGAGAGCGAGGGGCTGGTGCCTCTGGCACCCGCGACGGCGCACCTCTTCGCGCTCCGCCTCGAAGCGGGGATCGCCGCGAGCCTGGGCGAGCGCAACGCGGCGGGCGCGATGCTGGAGAGCCTGCGGCGGGAGGCGCTCGAGCGCCGCTGGCTGCCGGAAGCGGCGCTCGCGACGCTCGACCTCGCCCGCCTGGACATCGAGAACGGGCGGGAGCCCGATACGGCGCAGCGGCGGCTGGCCGAGCTGGAAGGGATCTGCGCCGGGCCCGACGCGCTCGACGGTCTCCTGGCGGCTCTCCGCGAGTATCCAGCGCAGATCGCCGCCGGCGAGAGCACGAAGGACGTCACGGCGTCGCTCGCGGCGACCCTGCTCCGTCTCCTGCGGCGGCGCGGCATTCACGGCGGGGCGCTGCCGTTCACCTGAGACACCGGCTCACGGTTTCGCCGTCGCCGACGAGATCTCACGGTGGTCTTGCCGACCGAGGCGCGAACGGCGGGCGCCGGCGCCGGATCTTCAGAGCTCGATCCCGTTCTCCAGATTTCGTCGCGGGATCTCGCCGCGCGCTTCGGGGGACGAGATTTCAGACCGAAGCTTGGGCGTGCGCGATGAAATGCGCGGGAAAGCGGGAGAATCACGGCGCTTACCGGAAGATCCGGCATTGGGTCATTGGCCCAGTACCGAAGATCCGGCGGCGTCTCGGAAGATTCCGCGGCTTGCGGGAAGAATTGAGACCTTCCGAGAAGATCCGCTCGCTTCCAGGAAGGATCGATGTTTTCCGGGAAGGATCGAATTTTTCCGAGAAAAAATCGATTCCTCCAAGAAGACTTCGATTCTTCCGGGAAGACTGCGGCCCTTCCCGGAAGATCTGGTGCGGCGCGACAGAACGCCGGCTGGAGCGCCGGGTTGCGTGGCTTCGAGATCGGCCGCTCAGCCCACCAAACCGCGCAACCAGGCCACCGCGAGCGCGACGCCGAAGCCGGTCGCTCCGGGGTGGCCGTTCTGGTCGCGGCCGACGTCGGAGACGCCGGCGATGTCGAGGTGCGCCCAGCGCGCCACGCCTCCCGTGAACTGCGAGAGGAAGGCCGCCGCGGTCGAGGCGGCGCCCCAGCGCTGCGCCGAGTTGCGGAGGTCCGCCTGGGCTCCCTTCATCTCCTCCAGGAACTCCGGCCAGAGGGGCAGCCGCCAGAGCCGCTCGCCGGTCGCCTGCGAGGCCGCGAGGAGCTCGGCGGCGAGGCCGTCGTCGGGGGTGAAGAGGCCGGCGCCGTGGTGGCCCAGGGCGACGACACAGGCGCCGGTCAGCGTGGAGAACTCTACCATCGCATCCGGCCCCTCCGCCGCCGCCAGCGAGAGGGCGTCGGCGAGCATCAGGCGCCCCTCGGCGTCGGTGTTGGTGATCTCCGCCGTCTTGCCGTTGGCGAAGCGGACGATGTCCCCGGGCCGGTAGGAGGAGGCGTCGAGCATGTTCTCGGCGATCGGCGCGTAGACCCTGAGGCGCACGGGCAGCCCGAGGTCGGCGACCGCGGCGGCGATGGCGAGGACGGTGCAGGCGCCGCACTTGTCGTACTTCATGGCGTCCATGTCCGGCGCCGGCTTGATGGAGATCCCGCCGGAGTCGAACGTCACCCCCTTGCCCACCAGGGCGATGGTCGGGCCGCGCTCCCCCCAGGCGAGGCGCAGCAGCCGCGGCGGCTCGGCCGCTCCGGCGCCGACGGCGAGGAGCCCGCCCATGCCGCGGCGCGCCAGCTCGTCGCGCTCGAGGACCGTGAGCTCTATGCCGCGGGAGGCGGCGATCTCGGTGGCGCGCTCGGTGAGCCAGCCGGGCGTCGCCTCGTTGGGAGGGGCGTTGCCGAGGTCGCGGGCGAGGGCGACGGCGGCGGCGACCGGCCGCATTGCGCGCAGGGCGGCGCGATAGGTCGCCTCCTCCCCCGGCGGCGGCAGCAGGGCGATGGAGGCGATGCGCGCCGGCCGCGCCTCGGCGGCGAGATAGCGGTCAAAGCTGTAGGGGGCGAGCGCGATGCCGTGGAGCACGCGTCCCGCCGCCGCGGCGCCGGAGAGCTCGGCATGGCCCGGCAGGCAGAAGGCGAGGCGGCCGATGTGGTTGACCTTCGCCGCGTCGACGGCGCGCTGGAAGAAGCCGGCGAGGCGGCGCCAGGAGAGCTCGCTCCGCCGGCCGAGGCCGGCGACGGCGACCGCCGCGATCGTCCCCGCGCCATCGGTCGGGCGCGCGGCGCGGTCTCGGGCGAGGAGCGTCTCGGCGACCTGCTCCTCCTTGCCGCGGAAGCCGGGCCGTCCCGCCGCCGCGAGCGCCGCGGCCCGCACGGGCTCGGGCAGCCCGGCGACCTCCGGCGCTTCCCCCTCGAAGCAGGCGACCACCAGGAGATCGGCGGCGAGCTCCTCCGGACCGACGACGGCGACCTCTACCGCCTGGCTCATCTCCAGCGCATCCTCCTCGTCGTCCTCGCCGGCGGCCGCTCGCCCGTCGGATCGAAGCCGGTGCCTGCCGGCGGCATGGGCATCCTGCAAGTCGGCGGGTATGCTATACGTAAACCACCGCGAGTTTGAGGCTTCTCTTCCCGAGTGGTCGCCCGAATGAGCACGACCTCCCTACTGCAGATTCTGCCCGGTCCGTTCAACTTCCTGCGGCTGGACATGGAGGAGGTGCGGCGGCTGATGCCCGACTACCAGAAGATGCTGCCGCTGCCGCGCCAGATCTTCTTCGACGACGAGAGCGCCACCCCGGCGCGTGGCTTCCCGCTCCTCCAGTCGGCGCGCACGGAGGAGCTCCGAGCGGCGCTCCGCCACTACCTCGCCGCCGAGGAGGGCGTGCAGCTCGCGATCCTCTCCCGCGAGCCCTATGACCGCAAGCAGTACGCCCTCGCCTGGGACCGCTACCGCGCGCTCTTCGTCCGCGCCAGCGAGAACGCCACCACCTCGAGCTACGGCCGCCAGTACCCGGCGATCTTCTGGCTCCAGCACTCCCTCGACATCGCCCGCTTCCTCAAGGAGACCCCGAAACGGGCGCTCCGCCAGCACCTGGAGATCGGCCGCCGCCACGGCGAGCAGATCCGCTACCGCGTGCTCGAGCGCTACCTCGACCGCGTCCTCGCCATCACCTACGACCTCGTGCAGCGCCTGGCGGGCGCCACCGAGGAGGTCGAGGAGGACCTCTTCCCCCGCCTCCTCACGCGGATGCGCGACAACGTCCTCGTCTTCACCGAGGACCACATCAGCCGCGACCTCTCGGAGCTCGCCGGCTACTTCAACGGCTACCTGCGGATCGACGGCCGCGACCTGCGCCAGCGCCTGGAGGAGCTGGCGCGCTGGCACGCCGAGCAGCTGGAGACCGACCGCGACCTGGTCGCCGCCATCGTCCACCTGCTGGGCGCCGATCCGCGGAGCGGCGGCGGCCGCGACCTCCTCAACCGCATGGGCTACCTCTCCTTCCTCGCCACCCGGCGCACCTACGACCCGGCGCGGCTGCTCTCGCCGGAGCTCGTCCAGGTGTGGGAGAGCCTGCTCTTGAAGCTCAAGGAGTACGAGCTGCTCCACTCCCTGCGCCGCACGCTGCTCCCCGTCGAGGTCAGGGGCGACGGCATGGTGTGCAGGCCGGGCACCGCCCTGCGCTCGGCGCCGGCGAGCGCCAGCGCGACGGGGACCGGCATCGGCACGGCGGGCGCCGAGCGCCACCTCTCGCCGGCGACCCGGCCGCTCGACTTCACGGCCTCCTGGGTGGTCGATCCGCGCGTCGACCGCTACGGCCTCATCTACGACATCAGCGATTTCTCGCAGACCGTCTCGGTCCTCCACCGCTCCGGCAGCGAGAGCCAGGACGAGGCCTTCCGCATGATGTTCCGCTTCCAGCGGCGGATGAACCGCCTCGCCCTGTCGCGCCGGGCGAAGCTCGAGAAGTACTTGGGCGACGGCGCCTTCTACTCCAGCCGCGAGGCGAGGAACCTGCTGCTCTGCGCCCTCTATCTGCAGCGCTTCTACGAGCAGGCGCTCGCCGCCGGCTTCCCCTTCGACCGCGGCCTGCGCATCGCGCTCAACTACGGCCACTACCGCCTCATCCCGATGGGCGGCGGCGGTCCCGAGGAGGCCGAGCGCTACGAGTTCTTCGGCCACGGCCTGGTGGAGCTGTCGCGCCTGGTCACCGGCAAGGCGACGCGCGAGATCGAGGAGGTCAAGAACATGCTGATCAACCAGGGCTATCCGGAGTCCACCGTGCAGCGCTTCTTCGCGCCCGTCGCGCAGGGGAACCTCGACCTCGTCGACAAGCGCGAGGAGGCGCGCCAGTTCCACGCCTACGTCGACGGCAACGGCAACCTGGTGAACCGCGGCCTGGTGGCGACCGGCCCCTACGTCGCCCAGCTCGAGAAGGAGCTCGGGGCGCACGTCCTCTACCGCGTCGCCGACGGCGGGCGCGGCTACGTCATGCTCGACCTCGAGGACGCCGGCGAGCGCCTGGTGGTCGGCCTGCGCAAGCTGGGCCTAGCGCAGCTCAAGGGGCTCGAGAAGCTCCCCGTCTACGAGTTCGTCGACGGCAGCGCCTTCGGCGAGGAGTCGCTCACCGACCGCAGTGAGCCGCTCGACGGCGGCATCGTCGGCGCCGTCGAGCGCGAGTTCGAGCGCAGCCGCACCGGCGCGGCGGGCCTGCTGTGACGGCGGCCGCTCCCGGAGGGCTCTGGGAGACCGGCCTCCCCGGCCTGCCGCCGCCCCGTCGCGGCAAGGTGCGCGACGTCTACGACCTCGGCGACGCCCTGCTGATCGTCGCCACCGACCGCCTCTCGGCCTACGACCACGTCCTGCGGCCGGCCATCCCGGGCAAGGGGAAGATCCTCACCCAGCTCTCGAGCTTCTGGTTCCGCGAGCTCGCCGGCGCGGTGCCCCATCACCTGCTGGAGACCGACGCCGACCGCTTCCCGCCGGCGCTCCTCCCCCATCGCGACCTCCTCGCCGGGAGGGCCGTCCTCGTCCGCAAGGCGCGGGTGATCCCCTTCGAATGCGTGGCGCGCGGCTACCTCGCGGGGAGCGGCCACCGCGAGTACCTGGCGACCGGGACGGTCTGCGGCATCCGGCTGCCGCCGGGGCTCGAGCGCGCCAGCCGACTGCCCGAGCCGATCTTCACCCCGGCGACCAAGGCGGAGGCCGGGCACGACGAGAACGTCGACCTCGCGACCATGGAGCGCGCGGTGGGGACGGACCTCGCCCGCCGGCTGCGCGACCTCACGCTCGAGCTCTACGTCCTCGGCGCGCGTCGCGCCGCCGAGCGCGACCTGCTGCTGGCGGACACCAAGCTCGAGTTCGGCCTCGTGGACGGCCAGCTCCTGCTCATCGACGAGGTGCTCACCCCGGACTCCTCGCGCTACTGGGACGCCGAGCGCTGGCGGCCGGGCGAGGAGCCGGTCTCCTTCGACAAGCAGTACGTGCGGAACTGGCTCGACTCGACCGGTTGGGACCATCAGAGCCCGCCCCCCGAGCTGCCCGCCGACGTGGTCGACGGGACGCGCGAGCGGTATCTGGAGGCCTTCCGCAGGCTGACCGGCAGCGAGCCGGAGCTGTAGCGACGCTGCGCAGTGCTCGTTTAGCCGGCGGCTCGCCGGGACGTCACACGCCCGAGATCAGCACCGCGTAGTCGCCGCTGTTGGAGCCCTGGTGGGTTCCCTGGTCCGCCGGACAGGTGCCGCCGACGGTGCCGGAGATGCCCATCCCGCCGAAGAAGAGGCCCTGGCACTTGCTGCACCAGCGCCATTGATTCTGCCCCGGCGCCTTGGTGTCGCCGCTCTTGAGGAGGGGGGCGTCCCGCACCAGCCGGTAGTCGCCGCTGGAGGCGCCGGAGTGCGTGCCCTGATCCGCCGGGCAGCGGCCACCCGGCGAGCCGACGCTGGGCGTGCCGCCGAAGAACAGCCCCTGGCACTTGCTGCACCACCGCCAGTTGCCCTGGGCGAGGCCCGCCCAGGCTTCCTGACCCGCCGCGTTCGGCGAGGTGTGCGTCATCACGTAGTGCCCGCCGTTATCCGTGTGGCTGCCGCTGGCCGGACATTTCGAGACCGCCTGATTGGTGCCATAGAACATGCCCTGGCACTTGCCACAGTAGCGCCACCCCTCCTGATAGACGTCGGCCACCGCGACGCCCTGATCCTGCGCCAGAGTGTAGCTGCCGCTGTTGGTCGCCGAGTGGGTCGTTTGGTCCGCCGGGCACCGGCCGCCGTTCGCCCCGCCCCCGAAGAACAGCCCCTGGCACTTGTGGCACCAGCGCCAGTTGCTCTGCCCCGGCGCCGTGGGCGAGTTGTTGGTCAGGACGTAGAACCCTCCGGAGGAGACATGCCCCATCCCGGCCGGGCAGACCGAGCCGGGATTTGCGACGAACAGGCCCTGGCACTTGCCGCACCACCTCCAGCCCGGCTGGCTGAACGCGTCGGTCTCCTGCTGCGCGAGGATGTAGCTGCCGCTTCCCGCCGAGGAGTGCGGCTGGTGATCCCGCGGGCAGGTTCCGCCCAGCGTGCCCGCATTGGCGGCTCCGCCGAAGAAGAGGCCCTGGCACTTGCTGCACCACCTCCAGCCGTCCTGGCGGAGGACCGTGTTGTTCACCGCGATGGGATCGCCGGCCCTCGGACGCCATATGCCGCCGGACGAGTCGAGATCGATCGGGATCGAAGGCCCCAGCTGCTGGTAGGAGTTGCCGTTGAGGAAGACCTCGAAGTGACAGTGGGGCGCCGACGAGCATCCGGTGTTGCCCGACAGCGCGATCGTCTGTCCCTGCGCCACCCACGAACCTATCTGCACCTGAATCGAGCCGAACTGCAGGTGGGCATAGGTCGATACCGTATCGTCGCAATGCCGGATGAGCACGCCGTTGCCTCCCGCCGGCACCGCGGGATCGCAGGGATTTCCCGGCACCGTCGGCCAGCTGTTCTTGGTCGCCGAGCTGACGATGTCGATGACGACGCCGGCGCGGGTGGCATGGATCTCGGCGCCCACGGGATGGGTCAGGTCGAAGGCGTAGTTCTTGTCGTGGGCCGCCGCCTGGTTGGGATCGTCCCAGTTGCCCTGGGAGATGCTCCAAGCGACGTCGTTGCCGAAGGGGAACCGAAAAGCCGGCATCTCTCGTCTCCTTTCGGGAGCGCGCAATGATGGTGAGGAAGCATTCAATCGTATCATCGACGGAGCGGTGCGCTCAGGCGCCTCCGATCCCCGGGAGCGCGCTCGCGCGTCATCGCGCACGGCCCTGTGGATCCGCCTGAGGGTGAACTCGCTTCGTGAGCCTCCGCGCGAGGCGCGCGGGTCGGCTAGAGTCGCTCCCGACCCGTCATGACCGAGCCCGAGGACTCTTTTGACGCGCCCCGGCTGCTCCCTCGGCGCGCCTGGGGCGCGGCGGGGGCCGCGTTCGCCGTCGCGCTCGCCGCCGCATTCTTCGTCGCGGACGTCACCCATCCGCCGGCGATCTTCCCCAAGTACCTGGCGGCCGCCGCGGCGCCTCCCGCCGTCGCCGCCGAGCGCCTGCTCGACTACAGCCCGCTCTACCTCGCCCTCGCCCGCGCCGCGCACCGCCTCGCCGCCGACCCCGATCGCGCCCTCCTCGCCCTCAACGGCCTCCTCCACGGCGCCACCGCCGCCGCGACCGCCCTCTCCGTCGCCCTCCTCGCCGGCAGCGGCTGGGGGCTCGCCGCCGGCCTCGCCGCCGCGCTCTACCGGCCGTTCCTCGTCTACTGCGGGGTCGAGGAGCCCGAGATCCTGATCGTCGGTCTGCTCGCCCTCGGCGTGCTGCTCGGGCTGCTCGCCCGGGCGCGCCTGCGGGCGCCGGCCAGGGGATCGAATCCTCTCCGGTTTGCCGTCTCCGCCTTCGCCGCCGTCAGCCTGGCCGGCCTGGCGCGGCCGCAGCACCTCGCGCTCCTTCCCCTGTGGGGGGCGTGGATCGCCGCGGCGGCGCCACGTGACGGACGCCGCAGGCAGAGGGCTTTGTGGCTCGCGGCCGCCGCGGTCGGGGTCGCGCTGGTCGGGCCGCTCCTCGCCGCGCGGGCGCTCGCCACGGGCGTGCCGACCCTGATGAACCCCGGCGCCGTGTTCTACGAGGG
>DATBQN010000569.1:0-3490 GCA_036560825.1 Thermoanaerobaculia bacterium | reverse complement strand
CCTGCCGCAATTCGTTGCGGTGAAGCATCGCCCATTCCAGGACCAGAGCCAGCGCACGCCGCGGCAGAGATCCTCTCAGAATCTCAAGGGACTCGATCGAGATCTGTGCCTCCTCCCCATGATAGACGGCATGGAAATGTGGAGGAGCGTGATCGTTGAAGTACATCGCAATGATGATACCGAAGAACGTGCTAATCCGTGGCATGTCACGCTCGCTCTCAGGTGCTGCTTGTCCGTCGAACCCTGTCCTTGCCGACCCACGCGATCTCTCCCGTGCGGGGCGCGCTCCCGTCAGCGCGCCGGCGTCTCCGCGGTCGCGGCGGCCCCCGTCCCGCCGCCCGGCAGGTCGCAGTCTCCCATGTGCTCGGCCTTCCAGCGCATCGCCATGAGGATGCGGTGGTAGCCGCTCGGGTGGTCGAAGAAGACCCACTCCTCGAGCGCGCTCGGACGGAGCTTGCGGTACTCGGCCAGCATGAGCGACGCCTCGGCCATGCCGTCGGGCTGGCGGGTGGCGTTGAGCCCGAAGAGGTCGGCCTCGGCCTCGTCGGTGCGGACCAGCGTGTTGGTGATCGGGGTGATGGCGAAGAGGTAGATCGAGAAGATCGCCGCGAGGAGCGGCAGGGCGGCGGTGTCCGCCAGGCCGCGCAGGCCGTAGCGCGGCCCGTAGCGGGCGAGGGCGCCGCCGAAGGTGCGCGCCACGATCGCCAGACCGAGGGCGATGAGGAGGCTGAAGGCGACGATCGACTTGGGTATGTGATGGAGCACGTAGTGGCCCATCTCGTGGCCCATCACGGCCTCGATGGCGGGCGGCGACGCCCGGTGCAGCAGGTTGTCGTTGAGCTCGATGCGCAGCGTCCCCAGGAGGCCGGTGACGTGGGCGCTCACCCGCTTGCTCTGCCGCGAGGCGTCCTGCACGTAGACGTGGCTCGCCGGGATGCCGTTGGCGCGCGCCAGGCGGAGGATGGGATCGCGGACCACCGGGTCCTGGAGCTCGGTGATCTTGTTGAACAGCGGCTCGATCCACACCGGCACGATGAGCACCACGAAGACGAGGAAGACCACCCCCAGGCCGGCGCCCCACAGCCACCAGGTGCGCGGCGCCCGCCGCAACACCGCGTAGAGCGCCGCGATGGCGACCGCCCCCAGCACGACGCCGACGCCGAGGCCGACCACCTGATCGCGCATCCAGGGGCCGAAGGTCTGGTTGGCGAGACCGTAGCGATGCTCGCGGAAGTACTCCTCGTAGAGCGTCAGCGGCCAGGAGAGGACGTAGGTGAGGACGATGTAGCAGGCGCCGTAGAGGAGGGCGCGGAGGAAGGCGAAGCGGGTGATCCGCTCGGTGAGGTCGCGCACCCTGACCGAGAGCCGGCTGGCGAGGAGCACCCAGGCGACGGCGAGGCCGTAGAGGAGGTCCCAGAGCTGGAGCCAGTAGCCGCCCTCGAAGTAGGCGTCGGAGCGCGCGCGCTGGGCGGGCGAGAGCCGGGCGAGGTAGGCCTCGGTGGCGGCTTCGGGGGAGAGGCGCGGAGAGCCGGACGACGAGGACGCCGAGGACGGCGAAGCGACGGCAGCGGGAGCCACTGCCGCGGCGCCCGCGGCGGCTGGAGTGGGGGGCGCCGGCGCCGCCGCGAGCGACGACGCGGCGAGCAGGGCGGCGCAGGCGAGGGTTCGGACGATCGACCTCATGGACATGGGGATCTCTCCGCTTGCGGACGGCGGTCCGCTCCGCCGGCCCGGCCTTTGTCTGTACCCGAAGGTGCGGCAAGGTTACCACCGGATGCCGGCGGAAACAGCCCGTTGCGGCCCGCGTGGCCCGGAGCCGTGACGTCCGGAAGCCTCTAGTCGCGGGAAGGCGCGACGCCTCATCCGACGATTTTCACAGCGCTTCGTCGCATGCGCGTTTCGCTGGATATTCTGGAATGTTTATGCTAAAACTCGTGCACCTTTGAGAGGACGGTGCGGCCGCCGCCCGGTGCGTGAGGAGCTCGCGGAGGGGCTTCCTGCGCTCGGCGCGTACCCCGCGGGCACGCGGCCAGAACGGACATGAGCCAAGAGCTCCCCATCATCCAGATCCGCAACTGCCTGCTGGTCAGCATCCAGACCGAGCTCCACGACCGGCTGGCGCTGGACCTCCAGGCGGCGCTGATGAACCGGGTGCGCTCGACCGGCAGCCGCGGCGTCATCCTCGACGTCTCGGCCGTCGAGGTCATCGACAGCTACATCACGCGCATCCTCAACGACATCGGCAAGTCGGTGCGCTTCATGGGCGCCGACTGCTGCATGGTCGGCATCCGCCCGGCGGTCGCCATGACGCTCATCGAGATGGGGGTCGAGCTCGACGCCGTCGACACCGCGCTCAACCTCGACCTCGCGCTCGAGAAGCTCGAGCTGCTCGAATGATGACCGTCGAGGGGGCCATCTCGTCGGTGCTCGCCGGCGCGATCACCGAGATCACCCAGCGGAGCATCTTCAACCGCATGGGGCGCCTCGCGGCGCGCCCGCTGCCGGAGCTCGAGGACGGCGAGCGGCAGGCGGTGATGTCCGAGCTCGAGACCTCGGTGCGCCTCTTCGCCCGCGCCAACCACGCCGACCTGCTCGCCGCTTGCCGCCGCGCCTTGAACGGCGAGGGAGTGCCGGCGGCGCGCCAGGCCGGCAGGGGCATGATCAAGGCCCTCGACATCCGCGCCGAGAAGGACATCGCGACCGCCCGCCTGGAGGCGTGGTCGGAGGCGGTGCGCATCGGCCTCTCGAAGTTCACCTCGGTCAAGGTGGCGACGGCGGTCTCCGAGCTGGCGAGGAACATCGTCTTCTACGCCGGCGAGGGGCAGATCGAGCTGCGCTCCGCCGTCGAGGGTGCCTCGGCGCGGCTGGAGATCGTCGCCCGCGACGGCGGCCCGGGCATCGACCGCGCCAAGCTCGACGAGATCTACGCCGGCAGCTACCGGTCCGCCCGCGGCATGGGCAAGGGCCTCATGGCGGTCAAGAAGCTGGTCGACGACTTCCAGCTCGACACCGCTCCCGGCCGCGGCACTCTCGTCACCTGCCTCTTCCGGGGCGACCGTTGAGCGGCGCCGGGGGGGCCCCGTGGTGAGGTTCGGCGGCTTCAGCCGGCCCTTCCGCGGCTTCACGATCTGCGGCGACCGCTTCTTCGTCGCCGAGGAGGACGGCATGGTGGTGGCGGCGGTCGTCGACGGGCTGGGCCACGGCTTCGAGTCGTCGGTCGCCGCCGAGCGCGCCGTCGAGGTGATCCAGGAGCACGCGCAGCTGTCGCCGGAGGCGATCGTGCTGCGCTGCCACGAGGAGCTCAAGCCCACCCGCGGCGCCGCGGTCGGCGTGCTCAAGCTCGCGGCCTCCGGGATCGGCGAGTTCTGCGGCGTCGGCAACATCGAGGTGCAGTCGCTCGCCGGGCGGCCGCCCTCCCTCTTCTGCCTCGCCGGGATCGTCGGCCACAACCTCCGGCGGGCGAAGAGCATGCCCTTCCGGATGGAGGCGG
>DATBQN010000568.1:0-3426 GCA_036560825.1 Thermoanaerobaculia bacterium | reverse complement strand
GAGGAAGGTCAAGCTGCAGACGACCATCGAGGTGGTCAACCAGGGCTCGGCGACGGGATCGCTCGAGCTGGCCTTCGTCCCCAGCGGCACCAGCGGGGCGGGCGTCAAGGGCCGCAGCGTCAAGTTCGGCGCCGGCGCCTCCTACTATGACGCGACGGCGCTGCTGACGGCGCCCGGGCTCCTCAAGCTCACCTCGAGCGCCGCCGGGCTCGCCGTGGGCCAGAGCGCGCTCTACCTCTGGAAGAGCCCCGAGAACACGCCGTGGGCCCTCCCGGTCATCTCCGCCGCCAATCAGTTCGCCCCCGGCGCCACCGCGTACCTCATGGATCTCCGCCGCAACGCCGACGGCGTCTCCAACGTCGAGATGGTCAACCTCGGCGGCCAGGCGGCGCATTGCGACATCCGCCTCATCGACGCCGCCGGCGTCTCCATCCTGCCGGCGCTCGGCGCCGCCGTCCCGGCGCAGGGCCATGCGGTCTCCCGCGACGTCCTCCTCGCCGGCCACGTGGACGACGCGCTGGGCGCCGAGGCGCGGGTGAGCTGCGACCAGCCGTTCTACGTCTACAGCACCTTCCTCTCGCCCGACTTCCGGAAGTTCCGCCTCATCCAGCCGCTCACCCAGCCGCCGGCGCCGGCCGGCCGCGTCGTCGCCGTCGACAAGGCGGGGACCTTCTTCAAGGCGACCAACGCGGCCTCCTTCCTCGACCTCCCGCTGCCGCTGGTTCCGGGGGTCGCCTACCGGCGGGTGACGGTCGACTTCGACATGACGATCCACAAGTTCGGGCCGGTCTTCGACTCCATCATCGGCATGGTCCACGCGGGCGGCCCGCGCTTCCACCATACGCTCTACTACGGCTTCAACCTGCGGGGCGCCATCGGCCGCGTCTTCGGCGACCTCGGGCAGGCGACGCTCGACGCGGTGGTCAAGCGCAACGTCGGCTTCGCCGAGGGCGGCACCTATCACGTCCGCATCCTCTATGACACGCCGGCCAAGGCCGTCCTCTTCCTCGCCACGGACAAGAGCGGCGCGCTCGTCATGGACGCCCTGGGAGGGAGCTTCAACTGGGACGTCAGTGACGCCGGCAACGCCCCCGTCCGCCTCTTCTTCGGCCTCGACGGCGTCGGCGACGGCGCCTACTTCCCGCCCTTCGGCTACAGCTTCGCCAACCTCCACGCGCGGGCGACGCCGTAGTACGCTGGCCCGCCGGCGCCCGGCGGCGATGCCGCAGCGCCGCCGGAGACTGACCGCGGGGACGGCTCTCGAACCGATCCTGTAGGGGCGGAGCTTGCCTCCGCCCAGCGACCTGCGCCTGCGAATACGGGCGGAGACAAGCTCCGCCCCTACAGGAAGACGAATAGGCCAATCGGTTGAACATCCACGACTACATCGAGAGCTTCCTCCCGCTCTTCGTCGCCATCAACGTCCCCGGCATCCTGCCGATGTACCTCGGGCTCACCGAGGACCTGCCGCCGGCGGGCCGCCGGCGCCTGACGCTCCAGGCGGTGGTGACCGCCGCCGTCCTCGCCGTCCTCATCCTCTTCGCCGGCCAGCTCATCTTCACCCTGCTGGGGATCACGGTGAACGACCTGCGGGTGGGCGGCGGCCTCATCCTCCTCGTCTTGAGCATCTCGAACCTCATCTTCGGCGACTACCGGCGCCGCGACCCCGGTACCGAAGAGGCGGGCGATCCCTCGGTGGGGGTCGTGCCGCTCGGCATCCCGCTCATCATGGGACCGGCGGCGATCACCTCGGTCCTCGTCTCGCAGCAGGCGTACGGCTACCTCGCGACGCTGGTCTCCCTGGTCGCCAACATGGCGCTCGTCTTCCTCGCCCTCGCCTTCGCGCCGCTCCTCTCCCGCGTCGTGGGCCCCTCGGTCAACCGCGCCATCGCCAAGGTGGCGAGCCTCTTCCTCGCCGCCATCTCCGTCGCCATGATCCGCGCCGGGATCGTGGCGATGGTGCACGTGCTGCGGTAGGGGCGGGCGGGCGCTCTCGCCCGGCTGCCTGCTGTAGAATCGCCGGATCGCGCCGAGTAGCGGGCCTGTCGAGGGGCCTGTCGAGGTCTGCCGGAACGATCCGGCCGGTCGAGCCGCGTCGGCGGCGCCCGTCGGGCGAATCAATCCCCTCGCCCGAGCGGCCCGCTCAGCCGCCCCGCCACCTGCTCGGTGGCTGAGAGCGTCGCTCGATGCTTGAGCGACCCGCTCGACGCCCGAGCGACGGGCTCAGCGGGTGAGCGCACGGCTCAGCCGCTGAGCGAGCTCCTCAGTGCTGAGCGAGCTTCCTCGACCGTTGAGCAAGCTGCTCGACCGCTGAGCAAGCTGCTCAACCGCTGAGCGGGTCGCTCAGGCGCTGAGACCAGGGGATTTCCTCTCGTTTCCCCTAGAACTTCGCACGGAAGGCTTCCATCGCGCGCGGAAGCCCGGAATCCTCGGCGGAAGTCTTCCGTCGCGCGTGGGAGGCTTCCATGGCATGCGGAAGCCTACCGTCACGCGCGGAAGCCCAGAACTCACGACGGAAGGCGAGAAACCGGCGCGGCAGGCTTCCCGCTCGCGCGGAAGCCGCGATTCTCACCGGCGCCGGCGCTGCCTGCCGGAAACGTTTGCCGCTCTCCGCTCACCTGCAGTGTGGAACCGGTGCGCCGACGCGGTACATTCTCATCATGATTCCTCCGCTGCCTGCCGAGCGCCCAAGCGGCAGGGCCTGCTCCGGCAGGCTCCCTGTGCCGGCTCTCCTCCTGCTCCTCGCGGTCCTTCCGGGGGCCGTCCGGACCCTCGGCGCGGTGCCGCCGCCCACGACCGCGACTCCGCTGTCCGAGCCCTGGGAGTCGGCCCCGTTCACGGCGGACCCCGCGGCGGTCGCACGCGCCGCCGAGCGCGCCGCCGCCGGACAGAAGGCCGCCGTCCTCGTCCTCCTCGCCGAGAGCCGGTTCAGCTACGACGAGGCCGGCCGCTGCGTTACGACCCGCCGGCTCGTCTACCGGATCCAGACGGCTCAGGCCGACGAGAGCTGGTCGCAGGTCGAGGCGCTCTGGAGCCCCTGGTTCGAGGCCCGCCCCAGGATCCGGGCGCGGGTCGTCACGTCCGACGGCGCGGCTCATCCCCTCGACACGGCGACGATCGTCGAGAGCCCGGAGCGGCAGATCGATCAGACGCTCTTCGGCGACCGGCGGCTGCTCCGGGCGCCGCTGCCGGCTACCGGCCCCGGCGCGATCGTCGAGCAGGAGGTGACGACGGACGAGACGGCGCCATCCTTCGACCGCGGCATCCAGCACCGGGAGACGCTGAGCGCGGGCTCGCCGGTGCGGCTGGCGCGGCTGACGATCGAGGTCCCCGCCGCGGCCAAGCTGCGCTGGGCGGTGCGCCGGCTCCCCGAGGGGGCGCCGCGGGAGATCGTCGCCGGCGGCCGGCGGAGGGTGAGCTTCGAGT
>DATBQN010000567.1:0-3195 GCA_036560825.1 Thermoanaerobaculia bacterium | reverse complement strand
GCAGTACCGGGAGATGTACGCCCGGTCGCTCGCGCATCCCGACGAATTCTGGCGCGAGCAGGCGGCGATCCTCGACTGGTTCCATCCGCCGCATTCGATCCTCGACACCGATCTCGAGGAGGTCGATTTCTCCTGGTACGGCGGCGGGCGCCTGAACGCCTGCCACAACTGCGTCGACCGCCACCTGCCGACGCAGGGGGGCAAGACCGCCATCATCTGGGCGAAGGACGAGCCGGGCGAGTACGAGCGCATCACCTACCGCGAGCTCAAGCACCACGTGGCGCGGGTCGCCAACGTGCTCGCGGCGCAGGGGGTGAAGAAGGGCGACCGGGTCTGCATCTACCTGCCGATGATCCCCGAGCTCGCCTACTGCGTGCTCGCCTGCGCGCGGCTCGGCGCGGTGCACTCGGTGGTCTTCGCCGGCTTCTCGGCCGAATCGCTCCGCGACCGCATCCTGGACGCCGGCTGCCGGATCGTCATCACCGCCGACGAGGGCCTGCGCGGCGGCCGCCGCATCCCGCTCAAGACGACCGTCGATCAGGCGGTCGAGGGCGTCGCGCTGGTCGAGCGGGTGCTGGTCGCCCGGCGCACCGGCGCGGCGGTTCCCATGCGCTCCGGCCGCGACCTCTGGCTGGCCGAGGAGGCCGCCAAGCATCGCTCGACCTGCCCGGTCGAATGGATGGCCGCCGAGGACCCGCTCTTCATCCTCTACACCTCGGGGTCGACGGGAAAGCCCAAGGGCGTCCTCCACACCACCGCGGGCTACCTCGTCTATGCGGCGATGACGCACAAATATGTCTTCGACCTGCAGCCCGACGACGTCTACTTCTGCGCCGCCGACGTCGGCTGGGTCACCGGCCACTCCTACATTCTCTACGGGCCGCTCGCCAACGGCGCCACGACGGTGATGTTCGAGTCGATTCCCACCTATCCCGACGCCGGCCGCTACTGGCAGATCGTCGACGATCTCGCGGTCAACATCTTCTACACCGCGCCGACCGCCATCCGCGCCGTCGCCCGCGCCGGCGACGAGCCGGTGACGCGCTACCGGCGCACCAGCCTGCGCATCCTGGGGACGGTGGGCGAGCCGATCAATCCCGACGTCTGGATCTGGTACCACGACGTGGTGGGCGGCGGGCGCTGCGCCGTGGTCGACACCTGGTGGCAGACCGAGACCGGCGGCATCCTGATCACCCCGCTCCCCGGCGCCATCGCCCCCAAGCCGGGCTCGGCGACGCTCCCCTTCTTCGGCGTCGAGCCGGTGATCGTCGACGAGGACGGCAAGGTCCTCGCAGGCAACGGCGTCTCCGGCAACCTCTGCCTCGCCCGCTCCTGGCCGGGCCAGGCGCGCACCCTCTACGGCGACCACGCGCGCTTCCGCGAGACCTACTTCCGGCGCTTCCCCGGCCTCTACTTCACCGGCGACGGCTGCCGGCGCGACGAGGACGGCTACTACTGGATCACCGGCCGGGTGGACGACGTGCTGAACGTCTCCGGCCATCGCCTGGGGACCGCCGAGGTGGAGAGCGCCCTCGTCTCGCACGAGGGGGTGGCCGAGGCGGCGGTGGTCGGCTTCCCGCACGAGATCAAGGGCACCGGCATCTACGCCTATGTCATCGCCAAGCCCGACTACGAGAGCTGGGACCCGGAGGAGCTCGAGGGGGCGCTCAAGGAGCAGGTGCGCCACGCGATCGGCGCCATCGCGACGCCGGACCGCATCCAGATCACCCCCGGCCTGCCGAAGACGCGCTCGGGAAAGATCATGCGCCGCATCCTCAGGAAGATCGCCGCCGGCGAGTACGAAGAGCTCGGCGACATCTCCGCCCTGGCCGATCCGGGCGTCGTCGAGAGGCTCGTCCTCGACCACCGGAAGCGGGCGCGAAGGACGTCTTGACTCGAGACGGCGGATTGTTGATAGAGTCCCGCCGTTCCCTGAAGCGTGAGGCCCCTCTCTCCGGTGACGTACCCGCTCGGTAGGGCGGGTGGCAGGCCCCGGCACCGAGGGGCTTTCGCGTTCGGTCGGGCCCGATCACCATGGACTGCCTGACCGCGATCGTCTTCGTCACCGCCGGCGCGGCGCTCCTCGTAGGAGCCGTCGCCCATCGCCACATCCGCGCCCTCGAGCGCGCGCTCGCTGAGCTCCGCACCGAGCTCCGTGCGCTCGCCGCCCGGTCCCGGTCTCCCGCCGTGGCGGCCGCTCCGCCGCCGTCGCCCGCGGGCGAGAGTCCCGTCGCCGTCGAGCCATCTCAGCCGGTCGTCCGCCCGGCCGATGTCGCGGCGGCGACCGTTCTCTCGCCGCCTCCAAGCCCGCTCCCGCCGCGGCTTCCCGTCTCGCCGCCGTCTTCGCCGGCGGCGCCGCGGGTCAGCCTCGAGGAGCGCCTCGGCGCGCGGCTGCCGGTGTGGATCGGCTCGATCGCGCTGGCGCTCGCCGGCGCCTTCCTCGTCAAGTACTCGTTCGAGCAGGGGTGGCTGTCGCCGGCGGTGCGGGTGGCGATCGGCATCGCCTTCGGGATCGCGATGCTCTTCGGCGGCGAGGCCATGCGCCGCTCCTCGCCGCGCGTCTCCCAGGGGCTCTCGGCCGCCGGCGTCGCCGACCTCTTCGCCTGCTTCCTCGCCGGCACCACGCTCTACGGGCTGATCTCGCCCGCCGCCGGCTTCGGGCTCATCGCGCTCACCGCCGCGGTCGCCGTGGCGCTGTCGCTGCGCCAGGGGCCGATGGTGGCGCTCATCGGCCTCCTCGGCGGCTTCGTCGCCCCGTATCTCATCCACTCCGGCCCGCCCAGCGCGCGGAACCTCTTCGGCTACCTGCTGCTCCTCGAGGTCGGCTTCCTCGTCGCGTCGCGCCGCCGCGGCTGGACGGCGATCGCCGGGCTCGCCAATGCCGGCGGGCTGCTCTGGGTGGTCGCCTGGATCGCCGGCCCGTTCCAGGGCGCGGACGGCGTCTGGCTCTGCCTCTTCCTCGTGCTGCTCGCGGCGGTCACCGCCGCCACCGCGCTCGCCGGGCGGCGGCCTGCCGAGGGCCGCAGCCCGAGCCCGAGCGCCGGCGAGCTCGTCCTCGCCCGCGGCGCCCTCGGCCTGGGGCTCGCGGCGATCTCGATGGTCGCCGGCAAGGCCGGCTACTCGACCCTCGAGTGGGCCTTCTTCGGCGTCCTCGCCGCCGGCGTTCTCGTCCTCGGCCTGCTGGACGCCGAGCTC
>DATBQN010000566.1:0-1927 GCA_036560825.1 Thermoanaerobaculia bacterium | reverse complement strand
GGTTGCATGGGACATGACGGCTCCCTTGTGGGATGGATTGGACGGTTTGGGAGCGGCCGCGGGGGTCTCCGCAAAACCGAGAGCGCCACAGACCAGGAGAACGCAGCAGCTCGCGACAGCTCCTCGAAGAGAGCGTTGCCTCGAAGCCATCGGAAGATCATATACGTCGCCGCGCAGGCGGAGCTCAGGCCGGCATCTCGAGGGGGTGACGCGGGTCCTGGTCAGAACCGCGATGCGGCGCGCTCGCGGGCGGGGAGGATCTCGAGGCAGGTCGTCCACCAGCCGCTGAGGATGGTCTCGACGAACTCCTCGGGCAGGCGCTCCCGCCGCATCTCGCCGGCGAGCGCCAGGTGGTCGTAGGCGAGGGGACGGAGGTCGACGGCGAGCTCGCCGGTCTCGCCGGAGGCCTCGATCACCGCGTAGCAGACCTCGGTCCTCCCGTCGTTCGCCGGCCGGCCGATCACGCCGACGTTGACCACGTCGCGGCCGGAGGGGAGCCGCCGGTGCCAGGGGAGGCCGGTGTGGGTGCAGAGGATGCCGTCGCAGCCGCTCTGGTCGAGGAGCACCTCGAGGAACGCCACCGGCGCCGTGCTCGCGAAGAGGAACTCGTTGATCCGCCGCGGCGAGCCGTGGACGAGGAGCAGCTCGCGGCCGCCGACGCGCACCCGACGGCGCGCCGGGAGCCGGCCCATCCAGAGCTTGAACTCCGGGCTGCAGCGCTCCGCCGTGTAGCGGTAGGAGAGCTCGGCGAAGTGGTTGTCGCGCGGATCGGTGTAGCCGCAGTTGCAGTCCTCGCGGCCGGTCGAGAGCGACTCCTCGTAGTTGCCCTGGAGGGTGCGCACGCCGCCCTGGACGAGCAGCGGCCACACCCGCTCCGGGCTGGGGCCGAAGCCGCCGAGGTCGCCCAGGCAGTAGATCGCCTCGGCGCCCGACGACGCCGCGAGGAGAGCCGCGAGCCCGAGGTGATTGCTGTAGATGCCGCCGCAGACGACGATCCTGCCGAACGGCCCCTCGACCGGCGTCCCATCGGCGACCGCGGCGCGGTAGCCGGCGAGCGCGGCGCGCCGCGCCGCGGGGCCGAGCGCGCGGCCGGCCGCCGCGGCAGCCCGCCGGAAGCGGCCGAGCGGCACCAGATCGTTGCCCCAGGTGGCGAGACCGCGGTGGATGACGAGCCGCTCGCGCGCCGCCGCGGCGGCGATCTCCTGCTCGTCCTCGGGCGGTCGGTAGGCCATCGCCTGCCCTCAGGTCCGGCAGCTCACGCCGTAGACGTGACAGGTCCAGCAGGCGGAGTGCTCGAGCGGGAAGCTGCCGAGCGAGTCGGCGAGCGTCTCGCCCATCTTCGCCGCCGGCTCGTTGACGAGGATCGGGCAGACCCAGACCCCCTGGTCCGTCACCATGCGGCTGGCGCTGCACTGCAGGTGGTCCCAACCGCCCGGCGCGTCGCCCTCGCGGAGCCGCTGCCAGGCCTCGTAGGCGCCGCTCCGCTCGGCCTCGGCGCCGAGCTTGAAGACCGGCAGCACCTTGAGGCGCGGCCGCGCCAGCCCCGCCTCGCGGAGGAGGGCGAAAAAGCGCGCCTTCCCTTCGTCCGCCGCCGCTCCCGCGCAGGCCTCGGTCACCGTCAGCACGGGGTTGAGGCCCGCCGCCGCGAGATGGCGCACCCCTTCGAGCACGCGCTCGAAGGTGCCCTCGCCGCGGATCGGGTCGTTGGTCGCCGCGTCGTAGCCGTCGAGCGAGACGCGGAGGTCGAGCGAGTACTCCGCGGCTTCGGCGAGCGCCTGGAGACGCCGGCACCGCGCGGCATCGAAGAGCAGACCGTTGGTGAGCACGCTCGCCGGCCCGACGGCGAGGGTCGCGGCGAGGATCGCCTCCATCTGCGGGTTGAGGAACGGCTCGCCGCCGGTGAAGTAGTACTCGCGGACGCCCAGGG
>DATBQN010000565.1:0-8340 GCA_036560825.1 Thermoanaerobaculia bacterium | reverse complement strand
CGACCGCCGTCCCCGATCGCCGCGACACCAGCGCCTCCTACGGCGCCGCGGTGAGCTTCAGCCTGCCGGGCCTCGGCAGCGCCCTGGTCGTCCGCGCGTCGCGCAGCGCCTTCCGCTCGAACCTCCCCGGCTTCGACCGCGCGGTGACCAGCTTCGGGGCGGGGGTGAGCTTCGGAGGCACCGGGACCTGGTACTGAGGGCCGCCGGGCCCTGGCCGGTGCATTGCACAAGATTTTGACCTCCCAGGCCGGTCCGGCGTATGCTCGGGCATCCCGCAAACCCTGGCGGCGACGTGACATGAGACGGTTTTCCCTCGCTCTTTCCGCCCTTTCGCTGGCTCTCGTCCTCGCCGCCCCGCCGGCGCGGGGCCAGGGGGCGGCCAAGAATCCCGGCTACCGCATCGGTCCCAAGGACCTCGTCGCCGTGCAGGTGTTCGAGGTTCCCGAGCTCAACGTCGAGCGCCGGGTGACGGAGGACGGCAAGATCAACCTGCCGCTGATCGGCGACGTGGCGGCCTCCGGCCTCACCGAGAACGAGCTCGCCCTGCGCTTGAAGACCCTGCTCGAGGCGAAGTACGTGCAGCGCGCCTCGACCGCCATCGAGGTGAAGGAGTTCCGCTCGAAGCCGATCGCCGTCATCGGCGCCGTGCGCCAGCCGGGCAACCTCGCCTTCTCCGGCCGCTGGACGCTGATCGAGGCGATCACCGCCGCCGGCGGCCTGGCGGAGAACCACGGCAACGTCGTCTACGTGCTCCGCCGCGCCGAGAACGGCCTCACCGACCAGGTGCCGGTCGACCTCAACGACCTCATGGTGCGCGCCGATCCGCGCGCCAACCTGCCGATCTACGCCAACGACCTGATCAACGTGCCGGCGACCGTCGAGGTCACCATCTACTGCCTCGGCGAGGTCGCCAAGCCCGGCGCCCTCACCTTCAAGAGCACCGACCGCATCACCCTCCTCGCCGCCATCGCCCGCGCCGGCGGCCTCTCCGACCGCGCCTCGAAGAAGCTCATGATCAAGCGCGCCGGCAAGGCCGGCGCCGCCGGCGAACAGACCGTCGACTACAAACGTATCCTCTCCGGCAAGGACCCCGACGTCGACCTCCACGAGGGCGACGTGGTGGTGGTCAAGGAGTCGTTCTTCTGAGCGCCGCGTCCCTGGACCCGTTCACCTCCGCCGCGGCCGAGCCCGCGGCCGAGTCGGACTTCAACATCGCCGAGTACCTGGCGATGGTGCGGCGCCACTGGCGCCTGGTCGCCGCCTTCTGCGTCACCACGCTGGTCGCCGCCGCCATCCACTTCGCCATCACCCCCAAGCAATACTCGGCGACGGCGACGGTGCAGATCGAGCGGAGGAGCGGCACCCCGGTCTTCGGCGCCGAGCAGAACCCGCTGATGGAGAACTACTGGGACATGGAGTACTACCCCACCCAGTACAAGCTCCTCGAGAGCCGCGGCCTCGCCGAGCGGGTGGTGCGCAACCTCGACCTGCAGAGCGACCCGAGCTTCAACCCGGGCGCCGCGCTCGTCCGCGCGCACGAGGCGAAGAAGCCCACCGCGGACGACGACGAGGCGCTCCTCGGGCACCTCGCCGACCGCCTGCGCGGCGGCCTCGCGGTCGAGCCGGTGCACAGCACCCAGCTGGTCACCCTCTCCTACGTCTCCTCGAACCCCGAGTTCGCGGCGCGCGCCGCCAACGGCTTCGCCGAGGCCTTCATCGACATGGGGATCGAGAACCGCTTCGCCAACGCCGGCAAGGCGTCGAGCTTCCTCGGCGCGCAGATCGGCAGCCTGAAGCAGGAGATCGAGGACAAGGAGAAGCAGCTGCAGTCGTTCAGCCGCAAGAGCGACATCGTCACCCTGGATCCCAGCTCGAACGTCCTCCTGCAGCGCTTGGAGTCGCTCAACAACGACTACATGAGCGCCAAGAAGCTGCGCATGGAGAAGGAGGCGCGCTACAACGAGGTGCTCGCCTCGCCCAAGGAGACGGTCGCCGACACCCTCTCGGCCGGCATGGTCTCCAGCATGCGCACCGATCAGCTCAAGCAGGAGAGCGAGTACGACACCAAGCTCAAGACCTACAAGCCGGACTGGCCGGCGATGGTCTCGCTGCGCGCCGAGATCGAGAAGGGACGCCAGCACATCGCGAGCGTCGTCGAGGAGATGGTCGCCAAGGCTAAGGGGAGCGCCTTCGCCGAGTACCAGACGGCGCAGCGCCAGGAGGGCGCCCTGCAGGCCGAGCTCAACGGCATGAAGCGCGAGGCGCTCGACCAGAGCTCCTCGGCGGTCGAGTACGGCAACCTCAAGGTGGAGGTCGAGACCCGCCGCACGCTGCTCAACGAGCTGCTCAAGAAGCAGTCGGAGACCGAGGTCGCGGCGCGCCTCCAGGACACCCGCGACTCGAACGTCCACATCATCGACCGCGCCCTGGTGCCGGGCGGTCCCTTCCGCCCGTCGCTGCGCCAGGACCTCATCTACGGCCTGCTCCTCGGGCTCCTCCTGGGCATCGGCTCGGCGCTCCTCATCGAGTTCCTCGACCGCACCATCAAGACCCCCGAGGAGATCGAGCGCCGGCTGGCGCTGCCGACGCTCGCCGTCGTCCCCGATCTGGACGACGGCGGGCGGGGCTACGGCTATCTGGCGCGCTACGGCTACGGCTACGGCGCCGAGACCGCCGACGGCGGCACGCGGTCGCGCCGGGGCGCCAAGCCCGGCAGGGCGGTGCCGGCCCTCCTCGCCAAGAAGGGCGCGACGGCCGAGGTGACGCAGATCGAGCTCGTCCCCCACGAGCGCCCGCGCACCCCGATCTCGGAGGCCTACCGGTCGCTGCGCACCGCCCTCCTCCTCTCGACCGCCGACGAGATGAAGGTGATCGCCATCACCTCCGCCGAGGCGAGCGAGGGGAAGACCGCGACGGCGGCGAACCTCGCGGTGGTGCTCGCGCAGCTCGGCCGCCAGGTGCTCCTCGTCGACTGCGACCTGCGCAAGCCGCGGCTGCACCAGGTCTTCAAGCTGTCGAACCGCACCGGCCTGGTCAACCAGCTGACCGGCGGCGTCGACCCGCGCGAGATGTATCTCGCGACCGAGGTGCCGAACCTCTATCTCACCCCCTCGGGGACCATCCCCCCGAACCCCTCCGAGCTCCTCGCCTCGGACCGCATGCGCGAGTGGCTCAAGGCGGCGCGCAGCCGCTTCGACTACGTGGTCGTCGACACCCCGCCGGCGCTCGCCGTCACCGACGCGACGATCATCGGCACCCTGACCGACGGCGTCGTGCTGACCCTCGCCTCCGGCAAGGTGACCCGCGAGGAGGCGCGCGCCTGCCGCGACCGCCTGAAGATGGCCGACATCAAGATCCTCGGGGCGGTGCTCAACCGCTACCGCTCGACCCAGGGCAGCCTCGGCAGGCGCTATCGGTACTACGAGTCGTACGGCGCCTACGAGCAGGAGCGCGCCGGCTCCGCCGCCTGATGATCGATCTGCACTGCCACATCCTGCCGGCGATCGACGACGGCGCGCGGTCCCTCGACGAAGCGGTCGGCATGTGCCGCGCCGCCGCCGCCGACGGCTGCTCGGCGCTCGTCGCGACGCCGCACCAGCGGCGCGCCGGCTGGTGGAACTGCGACCGCGGCGACCTCGCGGCTCTCCGCCGGGCGCTCGCCCAGGCCCTCGCCCGCGAGCTGCCGGAGCTCCGCATCCTGGGCGGCGCCGAGATCCACGTCGACGCGCAGATCCTCGCCGAGGTCGAGGAGCTCGCCGCGGCGGCCGACAAGGACGCCGGCACCGGGGTGCTGCCGCTCGCCGGCTCCCGCTACCTGCTCCTCGAGTTCGCCGGCGGCGAGGCGCCGGAGGCGGCGGCCGACCTCGTCCACGAGCTCGCGGTCGCCGGCTGGCGGCCGATCCTGGCCCACCCCGAGCACATCCCCTGGATGGCGGCGAGCCTCGGCGCCGTCGAGCGGCTGGTGTCGCTCGGCGCCTGCTGCCAGGTGACCGCGATGAGCGTCACCGGCGACTTCGGCCGCCGCGCCCAGGCCGACACGCTGCGCCTGATCGAGGCCGGGCTCGTCCACTTCGTGGCGAGCGACGCGCACGACCTCAAGCGCCGGCCGCCCGGCCTCGCGCGCGCCCGCCGGGCGATCGCGGCGCGCTGGGGCGAGCCGCTCGCGGCCCACCTCTGCGAGACGAACCCGCGGGCGGTGATCGAGGACCGGCCGCTGCCGCTCTCGCGGACGCCGCCGCCCCTCCCCCGGCGGTCCGACCCGGCGGCGCACCCGCCCTCCCGCGGGGACGGAGCGTGAGCGCAGACCGCCGCCGCGGCCCGATCGCGGGCGGACGGGCGGCCGGCGGATTCGCCCTCGCGGCGGCGCTCTGCGGCCTCCTGGCTCCTCCCCTGGCGCCGCCTGCCTCGGCGGCGGACTCCTTCTATCTCGGCCTCCTGCGCGACGGCATCGCCGCCTACGACCGCAAGGACTTCCCGGCCGCGGCGCACGACCTGCGCCTCGCCTGCTTCGGCCTGCTCGAGGAGCCGGCGCCGCTCGGCGACTGCCTGGTGCGGCTCGCCGTCGCCCAGGGGGCG
Organism: Thermoanaerobaculia bacterium; assembly: GCA_036560825.1. Classification (GTDB taxonomy): domain Bacteria; phylum Acidobacteriota; class Thermoanaerobaculia; order Multivoradales; family UBA5704; genus DATBQN01. The sequence goes on along the minus strand of DATBQN010000565.1, from coordinate 3,765 downwards.
GCGGGCGACGGCGAGGGGTTCCAGGCGACCTTCGCCCGCCTCGCCGAGCTCGAGGAGCGCTTCGGGGTGTACGCCAAGCTGCCGCTGCCGCCGGCCCTCCGCAACGCCTTCGAGGACCGCGCCGCGGCGACCGTCCCCCCCTCGACGCTCGCCGCCGTGCCCACCTTCGCGCCGCTCGCCAGCCGCCGCGCCGACGCCCAGCTCGCGGCGCTGCCGGCCCGCGAGCGGCGGCGCGCGCTCGAGGCCCGCCTCGTGAAGGACCCGCGCAACGCCGCCGCCAACCGCATGCTCGCCGAGCTCGACTTCGACGAGGGGAAGACGGCGGCGGCGGCCGCCCGCGCCGAGCAGGCGGCGGCGCTCGCTCCGCAGGACCCCAGCGCGCTCTGCCTGCGCGGCCTGACCCGCGCCTGGGCGCGGCGCTGCAAGGAGGCCGTGGTCGACCTCATGCCCTGCGCGCGGAGCACGCGCGAGGCGCCCTACGCCACCGCCCTCCTCGGCTGCTGGGCGGAGCTCGGCGAGTGGCGCGAGGCGCAGGGGGTGATCGACGCCCTGCCGCAGGAGCTGCAGGGCGACCGCCAGATCGCGGCGCTGGTCCTCCGCGTCCAGCAGCATCCCCAGCCGGCCGACAGGAAGCCCGCCGCGACGCCCGGCCGCCCGGCCTCGCCGGCGGCCGGCACCGCCCAGCGTCCGCCGCTCCCCGCCGCCGGGCCGGCGCCGGTCTCGGCCGCCGAGCGGGCCGACCTCGAGCGGGCGCGGAGCCTCCTCAAGAGCTCCCAGACGCGCGATCTCCGGCAGGCCTTCGACCTCGCCCGCGCGGTGGCCGATGCCCATCCGGAGGCGCGCGACGCGCAGCTCGCGGCGGGCGAGGCCGCCTACCGCACCTCGCGCTGGCGCGAGGCGGCCGGCTACCTGCGGCGCGGCGAGCCCGCGGAGGACCGCCCCGAGATCCTCTTCTACCTCGCCGTCGCCCTCTACGAGTCGGGCGACGCGCCGGGCGCCGCGACGGCCCTGCGGCGCTCGCTGCCGCGGCTGCAGAGGACGCCCTACGTCGAGGCCTACGCGCGGCGGATCCTCGGCCCGGGGAGCGGCGCCTGACCGCCGGGTACCGGCTCGGTTTGGGTTCCGAGATGGCGCCGGGACGGCGCCTGGCTTAAGATAGAGGAAAGGAGGGCCAGATGAGAGCACGAACCCTGTTGGCCGCCGCGGTCCTCGCCACCGCCGCCTCGCCGGTCCTCGCCCAGCACGTCTCGCTCGCCGACCTGAGCTGTCTCGCGGTCGAGCACAACACCGTGGTGCGCGCCACCGCGACCGGCGAGGCCCCCGGCGGCAGCGCCCGCCTCTACTTCCGCTGGAAGGGGCACGGAGAGTTCTACTGGGTGGGCATGGAGCCCGACGGCGGCGGCCGCTTCTGGGCGACGCCTCCCAAGCCGCGCCGGACGAACGACAACGTCGAGCAGTACGCCGCGCTGCTCGACGAGAGCGGGCGCGAGATCGCCCGCTCGGAGATGCGCTCGGTGCCGGTGACCCACGATTGCCGCGCCGACCTCTCGCCCAAGGAGCGGGGGTTCTCCGAGAACCTGACGATCGGCGAGACCGCGGTGCCGCAGCAGGGCAAGGAGGTCTTCGGCTTCCTCTGCGAGGGCGTCGTGACGCGGGTCAACCCGGCCGGCATCCGGCGCGCCGACGACGCCTGCCGCGCCTGCGTCGTCGCCTGGTGGGCGACCAACGAGGTCATCGCCCCTCTCGCCGCGGTCGGCGGCGTGACGACGGTGACGGTGATCGAGAACAACCCCGAGCCGTCCCCGTCCCTGCCGCCGTAGGGCCGCTCGCGCACTCCGCCAGCCTCCTCCACTCCAGCCCGCGGCGCGCACGGTCTCGCGCCGGGCGGGGTGGCGCACCAAGAGAGTGGGGGCAGCCCGCCCCCGCCTCTCCGGAGCTCATCCCCACCGACCCACCCTTCTGGAATCCCCCTTTGAGGACCTTCGCGTCATGACCAAGACCTTGCCGTTCCCGACCCCCGAGCCCGAGGAGACGGATGGGCCCAAGGGCCACGCCGATCACCTCATCGCGCCGCACGGCGGCACCCTCGTCGACCTCCTCGCCGGACCCGAGCGGAGCGCCGAGCTCAAGGCCGCCTCTCGTGACTGGCCCTCGTGGGACCTCACGCCGCGCCAGTTCTGCGACCTGGAGCTCCTGCTCAACGGCGCCTTCTCCCCGTTGACCGGCTTCCTCGGCCGGGCCGACCACGACGCGGTCGCGGCGGGCATGCGCCTGGCGGACGGCACCCTGTGGCCGATCCCCATCACGCTCGACCTGCCGCGCGACCTCGCCGGCCGGCTCGCCGCCGGCCGCACGCTCGCGCTGCGCGATCCCGAAGGGGTGATGCTCGCGGCGCTACAGATCGAAGAGCTCTGGGAGCCGGACCGCGAGGCCGCCGCCGAGGCCGTCTTCGGCACCGTCGACCGCAAGCACCCGGGCGTCGCCCATCTCCTCGAGCGCACCCATCCGGTCTTCGCCGGCGGCCGCCTCGAGGGGCTGCAGCTCCCCTCGCACTACGATTTCCGCTCGCTCCGCCAGACGCCGGCCGAGCTGCGCGCCGAGTTCGCGCGCGAGGGCTGGCGGCGGGTCGTCGCCTTCCAGACCCGCAACCCGATGCACCGCGCGCACTGCGAGCTGACGCTCCGCGCCGCCAAGGAGGCGCAGGCCAACCTGCTGATCCACCCGACCGTCGGCATGACCAAGCCCGGCGACCTCGACCACTACACCCGCGTGCGCTGCTACCAGGCGGTCCTCGCCCGCTTCCCGCAGCACACCGCGAAGCTCGCGCTCCTCGGGCTCGCCATGCGGATGGGCGGGCCGCGCGAGGCGCTCCTCCACGCCATCATCCGGAAGAATCACGGCTGCACCCACTTCATCGTCGGCCGGGATCACGCCGGACCGGGCAAGGATTCGCAGGGCAAGCCCTTCTACGGCCCCTACGACGCGCAGGAGATGCTGCGCCGGCACGAGGGCGAGCTCGGCGTCACCATGGTGCCCTTCAAGCAGCTCGTCTACGTCGAGGATTTAGACACCTACTTTCCGGTCGACGAGGTGCCGGCGGGCAAGCGGACGCTCGACATCTCGGGGACGGAGCTCCGCCAGCGGCTCGCCGAGGGGCGCGACCTCCCGGCCTGGTTCACCTTCCCGGAGGTGGCGACCGAGCTGCGGCGCACCCATCCGCCGCGGCACCGGCAGGGCTTCACGGTGTTCCTCACCGGCCTCTCGGGCGCCGGCAAGTCGACCATCGCCGCGGTCCTCATGGTCAAGTTCATGGAGACCGGCGGCCGGCCGGTGACCCTCCTCGACGGCGACATCGTGCGCAAGCACCTCTCGGCCGAGCTCAACTTCTCGAAAGAGCACCGCGACATCAACATCCGCCGCATCGGCTACGTCGCCTCCGAGATCACCAAGAACGGCGGCATCGCGATCTGCGCGCCGATCGCGCCCTACGACAGCGTGCGCAAGGAGGTGCGGACGATGGTCGAGCCCGGCGGCGGCTTCGTCCTGGTGCACATCGCGACGCCGATCGAGGTCTGCGAGGAACGCGACCGCAAGGGGCTCTACGCCAAGGCCCGCGCCGGCATCCTCAAGGAGTTCACCGGCATCTCCGATCCCTACGAGGCGCCGGCCGACGCCGACCTGGTGATCGACACCACCAAGCTCTCGCCCGAGGAGTCGGCGCAGGAGATCCTGCTCTACCTCGAGCGCGAGGGATACGTCGGCGGG
>DATBQN010000564.1:0-3799 GCA_036560825.1 Thermoanaerobaculia bacterium | reverse complement strand
GCTTGAGCTCGTGGACGGCCTGGCCCAGGAAGTGGTACTCGCCGCTCCAGGAGGCGTCGAGCATGCCGAGGATCGAGAGCAGCGTCGTCTTGCCGGCCCCCGAGGGCCCCATGATGGTGACGAACTCCCCCTCCTCGAGGTCGAGGTCGATCCGCCGCAGGACGTAGGTCGAGACCGGGCCGGTGCGATAGACCTTCTCGACGTTGCGCAGGCGGATCATCGGGGGCTTTTAGACCACCCCGAAGCCGCGCTCCTCGAGCTCCTTGGCCTCCATCTGGCGGCGGACGCCCTCCTCCTCCTCGACGACGCGGCCGTCGAAGAGGTGGATGTTGCGGCGCGCGTAGCGCGCGAAGCGCGGGTCGTGGGTGACCATGCAGATCGTCGCCCCCTCCTTGTGGAGCTCGTCGAGCAGCTCCATGACCGCCTCGCTGTTGCGCGAGTCGAGGTTGCCGGTGGGCTCGTCGGCGAGCAGGATCGAGGGCTTGCCGACCACCGCGCGGGCGACCGCCACGCGCTGCTGCTGGCCGCCGGAGAGCTGCGAGGGATAGTGCTTCATGCGGTGCGACATCCCCACCCGCTCGAGCGCCTCCTGCACGCGCTCCTTGCGCTCCTTGGCGGGCATGCCGCGGTAGGTGAGCGGCAGCTCGACGTTCTCGTAGACGGTGAGGTCGCCGATCAGGTTGAAGGCCTGGAAGATGAAGCCGATCTCCTTGTTGCGGATGCGCGCGCGGTCGGAGAAGGAGAGGTCGGCGACCTGCTTGCCGTTCAGCCAGTACTGACCGTCCGACGGCGTGTCGAGGAGGCCGAGGATCGAGAGCAGCGTCGTCTTGCCGCAGCCCGAGGGTCCGGCGATCGAGACGTACTCGCCGTTCTTGATCTCCAGATGAATGCCGGAGAGGGCGTGGGTCTCCACCTCGTCGGTGAGGAAGACCTTGGTCACCCCGTTGAGGTGGATCAGCGAGCCGCTGCCGTTCGTCCCGTTCATCGTCGTCTCCTGTCTCTCTATTTCAGGCTGATGATCTTGTGGCCGTCCCAGGCCGAGGTGTCGGAGAGGATCACCTGGTCGCCGGCGTTGAGGCCGCCGACCACCTCGATGGTGTTGACCGAGCTGCGGCCGAGCTTGACCGGCGTCCGCTCGGCCGACTTGCCGCCGTTGGTGAGCTTGAACATCTCGACCGTGCTCTGCGGCTGCCCGTAGGCCGGGCGGCCGACGTGGAGCACGTTCTCCAGGCGCTCGATCTCGATCGTGCCGTCGACCGAGAGGTCGACGCGCGCGCCCTCCGGCAGCGCCCCGTCGAGCGCCGCGTCGACGACGACGGTGCCGTCCTGGACCGAGGGAGCGACGCGGATCACGTGGCCGGCGACGATGCCGTTGCGGGTGTCGATCTCGGCGCGCTGGCCGATCTTGACGTCCTTCGCCTGGGTCTCCGGGATGCGCAGCTCGGCCTTCAGGTGGTTCGGCGCCGCCACGCGGGCGAGCTGGGTGCCCTGGGTGACCCGTTGGCCGACCTGCACGGGGAGCTCCTGGAGCACGCCGTCGATGCCGGCGCGGACGCGCAGCGAGTCGAGCTGGCCGCGGCGCAGCTCGTAGGCGGCGGCGTTCTGCTCCACCCGCGCGCGCTGGGCGGCGAGCTGCGCGGCCGCCGAGCTCTCGCTCTTCTCGACCTTCTGCTTCTCGATCGCCGCCTGCTTGTCGAGCTGGATGTACTTCAGGTGGGAGAGCTGGGCGGTGATCTTGGGGATGAGCCCGTCCTTGAGGAGCTGCGCGTCGGCCTCGGCCTGCAGCTTCGCCTGCTCGGCCTGCGACTCGACCGAGGAGGCGTTCGCCTGCTGGTTGAGGACGTCGCTCGAGAGCTTGGCCTGGAGGTCCTTGTAGTCCGCCTGCGAGGCGGTGACCTGCGACTGCGCCTCGGCGGCGTTCTGCTGCACCTCGGTGTTCGACATCTCCATGAGGATGGTGTCGGAGGTGACCTTGACGCCGGGGAGGGCGGGGATCTTCTCGATGCGGCCGTCGACCGGCGCCGGGACGAACCGCACGTCGAGGGCGACCAGGGTGCCGGGACCGCGCACCTGGCGGTCCATCTCGCCCCGCTGGACCTGGTCGATCCATACCGTCTCCCGCTGCACGGAGGGCGCGGCGGGCTCGAGCTTGGACAGCCCGAGCGAGATGAGTCCGATCGCGGCGAGAGCTACCGCCCCGATGAGGAGGCGCCGATTGCGGCGCTTCTTGGCCTGTCCGGTGCGCTGAATGTCCATGGGTTTCCTCTCCGACTCACTACGCGCCCGCCACTCCAAGGTTGCAGGAGTCCTACTGCCCGGGGTGATGCCGCTCCTCGGAAACGGGACAGACCCTCTCAAGCCGGCCGGCTCCGCTCCGCCGAGGAGAGCCCATTATCGGTCAATTCCTTCCGTTTGGGGCGCCGCCGGGACCCGGCGACGGGCGCGCCACCTCGCGGGTCAGCCAGGCCGCCCGGTACTGGCGCAGGAGGGGGGAGTCCGGGAAGGCCTCGCCGGGCCTCCCCGGATAGCCGCTCATGGCGCGGAAGGGCAGGGGCTCGACCTGCTCGACCTGCCAGGTGTTGCGGTCGGCGTCCTTGTCCCAGCCCACGGTCTCCAGGAAGACGGTGCGGCGGAAGCCGGGCGCCGGCTCGGGGAGGGCCGCGGCGTCGAAGGCGAGGGCGATCTCGTCGCCGGCGGCGAGGATCGCCGAGCGGTCGTCCTCCCGCGTGAGGAGCTCGCGCACGTTCCCGTAGCGAGTGTAGCGGCCGGGGAGCGGCAGCCACGGGGAGGCCGCCGCCACCCGCTCGTAGTCGTAGGCGTGGGGGGCGTTCGGCGCCCGGCGGACGAGGCGCGAGAAGCCGCGGAAGTGGAGGTCCGCGGTCTCGGGGTCGAGCCGGGCGCGGACGACCGCGGCGCCGTCGTCCGGCCGGTCGGTCCAGGCGATGCGGTCCCAGGAGAGCCAGAGCGAGGTGACGATGCGCAGGCGCCGCGCCCCCGGCGGGAGCGGCGGCGTGTCGACGACCATCGTCTTGGTCTTCCCCGCGGGATGGCCCATGGCCGGCATCAGCACCCGCCAGCCGGCGGCGGTCTCGACCTCCAGGCGGGGCGCCACGTAGGGGAGGTCCTTCCGTTGCGCCGCGGCCAGGTTGAGGCTCGCGTCGGCGGGGAAGATCCAGCCGTCGAGGTGGAGGCGGATGGGGCCGCCCGGCGCGGCGCCGAGGTCGAAGGTGAAGGTCCAGGGCGGCGCCATCCCCTGGTAAGGCCCGCGCCGGTAGCCGTCGGCGTAGACCTCGTCGCGGCGGCGGACGCGGTCGGTGACCTCCCTCCCCTCGCCGTCCCAGGCGGCGGCGACGGGCCGCAGGGCGCGGCTCGCCAGCACGCGGACCTCGCGCCGCCCGGAGGCGCCCGGCACCACGCGCAGGTTGCTCGCCACCTCGACGTCGGCTGGGTGATCGACGACCCAGAGCCGCACCCGATCGAAGAAGGCGGCCTCCCAGAGCTCCTCGGTGACGGCGAGGCGGTAGCGGCCGCCGCGCGGCGCCGCGCCGTCGACACGCACCAGCTCGCCCGGATCCGCCGGGGCGTAGACGCCGGGCGCGATGGGCAGCCCCAGCGGCGCGTTCCACAGGAGGTCGGTGACGAAGCGCATGCGCTCGCCGTCCCAGGCGTAGAGGAAGGGGCAGCTCCCCTTGAGCACCTGCTGCTCGACGATCGTCTGATCTCCCGCCACCGCGAGCCGGTTCTGCGGCACGCCGTTGCCCCAGACGACGCGCACGACGTCGGCTTTGGCCTGGCGGCC
>DATBQN010000563.1:0-4553 GCA_036560825.1 Thermoanaerobaculia bacterium | reverse complement strand
CTACCTGAAGGACGCCCTGAAGCGCGTGCCGGGCGTCGCCGACGTGCTCATCTTCGGCGAGCGCCGCTACTCGCTGCGCGTGTGGCTCGACCCGGTGCTCCTCGCCAGCCGCCAGGTGACCGCCTCGGACGTCCTCGCGGCGCTCCGCGAGCAGAACGTGCAGGTGGCGGCGGGCGCCGTCGGCCAGCCGCCGGCGCCGCCCGGTCAGGCCTTCCAGATCAGCGTGCGGGCGCTCGGCCGCCTCTCCGAGCCCGCCGAGTTCGGCCAGATCGTCGTCAAGGCGAAGCCCGACGGCACGCTGGTCAAGCTGCGCGACGTCGGCCGGCCGGAGATCGGCGCCGAGAGCTACAACGCCAACCTCACCTTCAACGGCCAGCCGGCGGTGGGCTTCGCCATCCTCCAGCTCCCCAGCGCCAACGCCCTCGACGTCGACCACCAGGTGCTCTCCGAGCTCGAGCGTCTCTCCAAGCGCTTCCCGCCCGGCTTCCACTACAAGGTGGCCTTCGACACCACGACGGTGGTCGGCGAGTCGATCCGCGAGGTGCTCATCACCCTCCTCGAGGCGATCCTCTTCGTCGTCCTGGTCATCTTCCTCTTCCTCCAGGAGTGGCGGAGCACGCTCATCCCGGCGGTCACCATCCCGGTGTCGCTCGTCGGCACCTTCGCCTTCGTCAAGCTCCTCGGCTTCTCGATCAACACGCTGACCCTCTTCGGCATCACCCTCGCGACCGGCCTGGTGGTCGACGACGCCATCGTCGTCATCGAGAACATCCAGCGCCATATCCACGAGCGCGAGCACGAGCGCCGGCAGGGCGGCGGCGACGGGGTGGGGGAGATGGTGATGCAGTCGGCCTCGGTCGCCATGCGCGAGGTCACCGGCGCGGTCATCGCCACCTCGCTCGTCCTCGTCGCCGTCTTCGTGCCGGTCGCCTTCTTCCCGGGCACCACCGGCCTCCTCTACAAGCAGTTCGCCCTGACCATCGCCTTCTCGGTCGCCCTCTCCGCCTTCAACGCGCTCACCCTGACGCCGGCGCTCTCCGCCCTCTGGCTGGGGAGGGGAGAGCGGCCGCGCGGCGTCTTCTTCCGCGCCGTCAACCGCGGCATCGACGGGCTGACCGCCTTCTACTCGCGGGGCCTCCACGGCCTCATGCGGCTGCGGCTGGCCGTCGTCCTCCTCTTCCTCGGCGGCCTCGCCGCGACCTGGTGGATCTACCACCGCGTGCCGACCGGCTTCGTGCCCGCCGAGGACCAGGGTTACTTCATCGTCGTCGTCCAGGCGCCGCCGGGGGCCTCGCTCGACTACACGACGGCGATCGCGTCGCAGGCGCAGGCGGTGATCGGCAAGGCGCCGGAGGTGGTGGGCGTCTTCTCGGTGAGCGGCTTCAGCTTCAGCGGCACCGCCCCCAACCGCGGCCTCCTCTTCGCCACCCTGCGGCCGCTCTCCCAGCGCCGCGGCGCCGACCACTCGGTGCAGGCGGTCGTCGGCCGGCTCCTCGGACCCCTCCTCTCGCTGCCCGGGGCGCTCGTCGTCCCCGTGCAGCCGCCGGCGATCCAGGGGGTCGCCGCGCTCGGCGGCTTCCAGTTCATGGTCGAGGACCAGAGCGGCGGCGCCATCGAGGCGCTCGAGCAGGCGACCCACGGCCTCGCCGGCGCGGCCTCCAAGTCGCCGCAGCTGCGCGGCATCTTCGCCAGCTTCTCGGCGAGCGACCCGCAGCTCCTGGTGGCGATCGACCGCGACAAGGCGAAGAGCCTGGGGGTCTCGCTCGGGCAGATCACCGACACCCTGCAGACCTTCCTGGGCTCGGTCTACGTCAACGATTTCGACTACAACAACCGCGCCTATCGCGTCATCGCCCAGGCGGACAGCCGCTTCCGCGCCCGGCCGGAGGACATCAAACAGTTCTACGTGCGGGCCGACTCCGGCGCCCTGCTGCCGCTCGACAGCCTGGTGCGCGTCCGCGAGGTCACGGCGGCCCAGGTCATCACCCACTACAACCTCTTCCGCGCCGCCGAGATCGACGGCTCGCCGGCGCCGGGCGTCAGCTCGGGCGAGGCGATCGCGGCGATGGAGGCGCTGGCGAAGAAGACCCTCCCCCAGGGCATGGGCTACGACTGGACCGGCCTGGCGCTCGAGGAGATCCGCTCCGGCGGCCAGTCGCTCATCCTCTTCGGCCTCGGCCTCCTCGTCGTCTACCTGACGCTCTCCGCGCAGTACGAGAGCTTCACCCTGCCCTTCATCATCCTCCTCGCGGTGCCCGTCGCCGTCTTCGGCGCCCTCGCCGCGCAGGCCGTCCGCGGGCTGGAGAACGACGTCTACTGCCAGATCGGGCTCGTCATGCTGATCGGCCTCGCGGCGAAGAACTCGATCCTCATCGTCGAGTTCGCCGAGCAGCTCCGCGAGCGCGGCCTGTCGACCGTCGAGGCGGCGATCGAAGCGGCGCGCATCCGCCTGCGCCCCATCCTGATGACCTCGTTCGCCTTCATCCTCGGCGTCCTGCCGCTCGTCTTCGCCTCGGGCGCCGGCCAGGCGAGCCGCCACTCGGTGGGCACCGCGGTCTTCGGCGGCATGATCGTCTCGACCATCCTCAACCTCGTCATCATCCCGGTGCTCTACGTGATCATCCGCGGCATGACCCGCGGCGGCCGCGTCCACGCTCCCGCATCGCCGGAGCCGGCGGCGGCGCCCGCCGGCGCAGGGGACCATGGTTAGGCGGCGTCGGACGAGCGGCCTCGCCGTCCTCGCCCTCGCGACGTATGGGCTCGCGGCGGCCGCGCAGCAACCGCCCCCGCCTCCGCCACCCGCGCCGCCGGCGCCCCCTGCGGCCACCGCCGCCGGCGCCGTCGAGCGGCTCACCTTCCGCGAGGCGATCGACCGGGCGCTCGCCCGCAACCCGACCGTGCGCGAGGCGGCGGCCGAGGCGCTGCGGGCCTCGGCCCTCGTCCAGCAGGCGCGCTCGACCTCGCTGCCCCACGTCACCGCCAACGCCAGCTACACGCGGCTCCAGAGGGACGTCACGTTCGGCGGCCAGGTCATCACGCCGATCGGTCTCACCTCGGGCAACGCCACTTTCTCCGTGCCGCTCGTCGACCTCGCGAGCTGGGCGCAGTGGGCGCACGCGCTCGACGACGAGAAGGTGGCCCGCCTCTCCGCCGCCGACGTGCGGCGCAAGGTGGCGGTGGCGACCGCCAACGCCTTCCTCATGGGGATCGCGCGGCACCGCGTGCTGGAGGCCGACCAGCGGGCGCTGTCGACGGCGCGGGCGCACTTCGACGTCGCCCACCAGCGCCAGGTGGGCGGCATCGCCAGCCGCCTCGAGGAGGTGCAGGCGGCGCAGGAGGCCTCGAACGACGAGGTGCTCGTCGAGCAGGCGGGCATCGACCTGCGGCGGGCGCAGGAGGCGCTGGGCGTCCTCCTCGCGGCGGACGCGCCCGTCGACCCCGCCGACGAGCCGGCCTTCGCGGAGATCGGCGACCTCGACGCGGCGGAGGGGAGCGCGCTCACCGGCCTCGAGGACCGGCGGACCGACGTGCAGACGCTCGCGGCGCGGCAGTCCGCGGCCGAGCGCGTGCTCTCCGACAGCTGGCGCGACTACCTGCCGACGCTCGACTTCGCCCTCCAGGACCTCTTCCAGAGCCCGTCGACGCTCTTCCAGCGGGCGCAGACCTGGCAGGCGCAGCTCCTCTTCAGCTGGTCGCTCTACGACGGCGGCCTGCGCGGCGGGCGGGTCGGCGAGCGCCGCGCCCTGGTCGAGGAGGCGAAGGCGAACCTCGCCGGCGCCCGCGACCAGGCGCGCGCCGACGTGCGCGACGCGGTGGCGGCGATCCGCGCCGCGGACCGCGGCCTGGCGAGCGCGCGGAACGCCTCGCGCGAGGCCCACGACGCGCTCGAGATCTCCAACCTCAGCTACGGCGCCGGCGCCTCGACCAGCCTCGACGTCCTCGACTCCGAGCGCCGCGCCCGCGACGCCGACACCGCCGTCGCCACCGCCGAGGACGCCGCGCGCCAGGCCCGCCTCGACCTCCTCGTGGCGAGCGGCCGGTTCCCGTAGATTCTCTTTGTTTTGCGCCGGTTCCCTCGACACCGTCCACCGAGAACGCGCTGCATCCTCCTGTAGGGGCGGAGCTTGCCTCCGCCCGCAACCGTGGCAGGCCACAAGTCCTATCCACGCTCTCCGGACCAGGCCGGAGGCAAGCTCCGCCCCTACAGGAAGAGGGGTACCCGTTTTGGCAGCCATGTGCCCGTACCTTGCCGGTTTGCCAGGCTGCCTCTGGCCCGATCCTCGCATCGACTTCCCGCGTCTGCGCTGTGGCGGAGCGCCGCCCGGACCAGGAGGTCGACGATGAGACAACCGACGCATCCGCCCCGTCCGATCTTTTCCTGCGCCTTCCTGGCGGTCCTCGCCCTCGTCGCATCGCCCTCCGCCGCGCGCGCCGCCGATCTCGTGGATCCCTCCTCGAACTTCCAGGAGCTGCGGCAGGCGGCGGGTCTCGTCCAGCAGGGGCAGCCGCAGCAGGCGATCGCCAAGGCGCAGCTCCTCGACCAGATCTCGGGA
>DATBQN010000562.1:0-4825 GCA_036560825.1 Thermoanaerobaculia bacterium | reverse complement strand
TCCATCGTCATCCTGAGCGAAGCGAAGGATCTGGGGGCAGGAACGTCATGACGACTCGACGCCGGCGCGCCCCCTCCCAGATCCTTCGCTGCGCTCAGGATGACAGGGCGAGCGGTTCGCGCAATACGGCGCTGGCGTATGTCGCTTTCGTCATCCTTATCTGTGCCATCTCGCTTCACGCCGAAGACCTCCACGGCCGGATCGAGCTCCTCGCCCGCGGCGGCGGCGGGCCGGCTCGGGGGAGCGACGCCCGCCAGGCGGTCGTCTATTACACCCCGGCGACCCCGGCGAAGCTCCGGCCGCGCGAGGCGCCGTATCTCATGACCACGCGAGGCAAGGAGTTCCTGCCGCGGGTGCTCGCCGTCCCCGCCGGCAGCCGCGTGCAGTTCGCCAACGACGATCCCATCCTCCACAACGTCTTCTCGGTCTCCAACGGCCAGCCCTTCGACCTCGGCTTCATCCGCAAGGGGCCGGGCCGCGAGCGCGCTTTCGACGCCCCGGGGCTCGTCCGCGTCTACTGCAACGTCCATCAGTCGATGGTGGCCTACGTCCTCGTCGTCGACACCCCCTACTTCACGCAGCCCGCGGCCGACGGCTCGTTCACCCTCGCCAACCTGCCGAAGGGCTCCGGCAAGCTCACCATCTGGCACGAGCAGACCGATCCGTGGACCGCCGCCGTTACGCTCCCGGGCGCGCCCGCGATCGCGGCGCGCATCGAGGTCACGCACCCACAGGTCCCCTCCCACCTCGACAAGAACGGCAAGTCCTATTTCACCTCCGGCCGTGACCAGTACCGGCACTAGCTCGGCGCGGCGACGCTCGCTGTCGCTCGCCACCAGGATCTTCCTGGTCTCGTCGCTCCTCGTCGTGCTGGCGGTGGGCCTGGCGGTCACCGTCACCTCGCTCCTCGCCGGGCGGATCGCCCGCCGCGCCGCCGACGAGGCCCTGAAGACCAGCTCCTCGGTGCAGACCGCCTTCGAGGGCCAGCGCTACGAGCGGCTGCGCCTGCTCTCGCGCCTCTTCGCCGCCGATCCCTCCTTCGCCGCCTACGTCGCGGAGGCCTCCGGGCAACACGACGCGCGCTCGATCCTCGATCTCCTGAGCGAGCGGCGGAAGGACCTGGGCTACGACTTCGCCATGGTGCTCGATCCCGCCGGGCACGTCATCGCGCGCACCGACCGGGCGCAGGCGGCGGGCGACGACCTCTCGAAGCGGCCGCTGGTGGCGCGCGCGCTCGCCGACTACGAGGCCGCGGGCGTCTGGCAGGAGGGCGGCGACCTCTACTATTCCGTCGCCGTGCCGATCTCCAAGGACACCCTCATCGGCTATCTCGTCACCGGCTTCGCGATCAACGACGTCGCGGCCCTGGAGGTCAACAAGATCAGCGGCGCCGACGTCGCCTTCGTGGCCAAAGTGGACGGCCAGCCGACCATCGTGGCGAGCAACCTCGATCGCGAGACCGCGGAGAGCCTGACCGCAACGCTGCGCGACCAGAAGTCGATGATGGCGCGGGTGATGGTCAACGGCGAGTCGGTGCCGCGGGAGGAGCTCTCCGTCCGCGGCGAGACCTGGATCGCGCTCCTGGCGCCGCTCAAGGACGCCGCCGGGCACGTGGTCGCCGCCACGGTCGCCCTGGTGTCGCTGCCCAACCAGCTCGCTGCCTACCGCGAGATCCAGGGCGCGCTCCTCGCCTCCGGGCTCCTCTCGGTGCTCCTCGCCTGCGTCCTCTCCTACGCCTTCGCGCGCCAGTCTCTGGCGCCCATGCGGCGCCTGGCGGCGGCGGCCGAGGCGGCTCGGCAGGGCGACTACGACCAGGCGATCGCCGTCGACCGGAGCGACGAGGTCGGGCGGCTCTCGCGCGCCTTCGACGAGCTGCTCTCCGACCTGCGCGAGAAGCGCGACATGGAGGCCTACCTCACCGAGCTCTCCAAGAACCTGCCCGAGCCGGCCCAGGGGCGGTCCTTCGTCGGCGCGCCGCAGAGCCGCGAAGCGCTGGTGGTGGGGATCACGCTCCGCGGCTACGGGCGCGCGCGCAGTGGCTCCGCTCCGCCCGCTCCGGGCACCCCTGACCCGGCGACCCGAGCGCTCGAGCGCCTGGGCGCCGAGTGGAAGCGGCTGGCGGGCGCCGTGACCGCCGGTCGCGGGCAGGTCGAGGGGATCTGCGGCCAGCGGCTGGTGGCGCGCTTCGAGGGCGAGGGGAGGGCGCTCCGCGCCCTCGCTCTCGCCGCCGAAGCGGCGAACGGCGAGGCAGCCGCGCCCGACGGGCTCGACCTCCCCATCGTCGCCATGGCGGCCGGCCGGGTGACGGTGGGGCCGGTCTCCTGGGGCGAGCAGGCGGAGCGGACGATGGTCGGCCTGCCCGTCGAGCAGCTCGAGAGCCTCGAGCGCGAGGCCACCGCGGGCGAGATCGTCGTCTCGCGCGAGGTCTTCGAGGAGCTGCGGCCGAGCCTCGAGCGGGCCGGCTATCACCTCGCGCCGCGGCGGGCGCTGATCGCCCCGCAGCCTCTCTACGTCCTCTCCGCCGCGCTGGCGGCCCGCGTCGTCGAGACCGCCGGGGGGGCCCTCGCGGCGACGCCGGCCGGGCGCAGCGCGGCGGCGGCCGCCGCCACCCTCTCCGGCATCGAGCCGGGAGCGCTCATGGCGCACCGCTTCGAGATCCTCTCGGTCCTCGGCGCCGGCGGCATGGGGGTGGTCTACAAGGCGCGCGACCGCGAGCTCGACGACCTGGTGGCGCTCAAGATGCTGAAGCGCGAGCTGTGGGGCGACCCCGCGCAGCTCGAGCGCCTGAAGAGCGAGCTCAAGCTGGCGCGCAAGATCACCCATCCGAATGTGCTCCGCACCTACGATTTCGGCGAGATCAACGGCATCCCGTTCATCTCCATGGAGTACGTGCGCGGCGTCACCCTGCGCTTCCTCCTCGACCAGACCCATCGGCTGCCGTACTCGGCGGGCCTGCGCCTCGCCAAGCAGCTTTGCGCCGGCCTCGGGGTCGCCCACGCGGCCGGGGTGCTGCACCGCGACATCAAGCCGGAGAACCTCATCCTCGAGCCCACCGGCAACGCCAAGCTGATGGATTTCGGCATCGCGCGGCCGCTCGAGCGCACCGCGGCGGGGCAGACGCAGGCCGGGTTCGTCGTCGGCACTCCGCAGTACCTCTCCCCCGAGCAGCTCCAGGGGCGCGAGCCCGACGCGCGGGCCGACATCTACTCGTGCGGCGTCGTCTTCTACGAGGTCTTCACCGGCAAGCTGCCGTTCGAGGCGCCGACCGACGTCGAGCTCCTGATGAAGCACCTGAAGGAGGCGCCGCTGCCGCCGGCCGAGCACTGGCCGGAGATCCCGCCGCGGCTCCAGGAGATTGTTCTGCGCTGCCTGAAGAAGGATCCGGCCGAGCGCTATCCGAGCGCCGACGACCTCCACCGCGCCTTCGACGAACTCAGCGCCTGAGCGCTCCGACCATGGAGCCCGCCCCCCTCACCCAGACGGATACAATTCCCGTCGTGAGCCCCCTCAGCAGCGAAGTCGCCGACGTCGACCTGCGCCAGCGCCTGGGCGAGTACGAGACCTTGCTCGAGATCGGCGTGCAGCTCGCCGGAACGCTCGAGCTCGGACGCGTCCTCGATCTCGCGCTGGTCAAGGCGGAGGAGATCTGCCACGCCGAGACGAGCTCGATCTGGGAGCTCGACGAGGAGCGCGGCGAGCTGTTCTTCCGCGTCGTGCGCGGCCGCGCCGCGGGGGAGATCCGCGACCTGCGGGTGCCGCTCGGCCAGGGGATCGTGGGCAGCGTCGCCCGCTCCGGCGAGGCCGAGCTGGTCAACGACGTCGCCGCCGACCCGCGCTGGCGCGGCGATCGCCAGGACGTCTTCCGGACGCGCGCCATCCTCGCCGTGCCGCTGGTCGCCCACGGCGCCGTGGTCGGCGTCCTCCAGCTCCTCAACCCCGTCGGGCGCGAGCTCTTTTCCGCCGACGACCTGCGCCGCATGCGGCTCTACGCCGGCGTCCTCGCCCATCCCCTCCAGAACGCCAGGCTCTACGACGCCCGCCGCCGCCAGTTCATGGAGACGGTAATCGCCTGGGCCGAGGCGATCGAGAAGAAGGACCCCTACACCGGCGGCCACGTCCGCCGCGTCACCAGCTACTCGATGCTCCTCGGCAGGGCGCTCGGCCTCTCCCGCGCCGAGCTCGAGGACCTGTGGCTCGCGGCGACCCTCCACGACGTGGGAAAGATCTTCGTCCAGGATGCGATCCTCGGCAAGCCGGCGCCCCTCGATCCGCACGAGACCGAGATCATGCGCCGCCATCCGGTCGACGGCTTCGAGATCCTCGACGGGGTGAGCGACCTGCGGCGGGTGCTGCCGGGGGTGAGGAGCCACCACGAGCGGCTGGACGGGCGGGGCTATCCGGACGGCCTCGCCGGCGACGCCATCCCGCTCGTCGCCCGCATCATCGCCGTCGCCGACACCTACGACGCGATGACCACCAGCCGCCCGTACCGCAAGGGGCTGGCGCCGGAGCGCGCCGCGGCGGAGATCCTGGCGAGCGCCGGCACGCAGCTCTGCCCGCGTGTGGTGGGCGTCTTCCAGGAGATCTACGCCCGCGGCGAGCTCTCTCTGGCGGCCGGCCACGCGCTGTGGAAGTCCTTCCTCGTCGCCAGCGAGTGAGCCCCAGGTCCCCTGCATGCTTCGCCTACGTTTCGCTGTCGCCGGCGAGGAGCGCGTCGTCCCACTCTCCGGGACGCGGCTGACGCTCGGGCGCGGCACCGACAACGACGTCGTGCTCGCCGACGTCTCGGTGTCGCGCCACCACGCCGAGCTGCGCGCGACCGCGG
>DATBQN010000561.1:0-2622 GCA_036560825.1 Thermoanaerobaculia bacterium | reverse complement strand
CGAAGACGGCGATCGCGTCGTCGTCGGCCTCAGCGACGAAGAGCCGCGCGCCGGTGGGATCGAGGGCCAGGGCGTCCGGCGTGCTCCCCTCGGCGGGTCCGGCCGGCGGCGGATCGCGGAGCACGGCCGTCACCCGCCGCGCCCGCGTGTCGACGACGGCGACGCGGTCGAGGCTCGCGAGCGCGACGAAGAGGCGCGAGCCGGAGGCGTTGAGGAGGAGCGCCGAGGGATGGCGGCCGACCTCGACGCGGCCCGCCGCGGCGAGCCGGCCGTCCGCCGCCGGGGTGAAGACGGAGACCTCCGTCCCTCCCCAGGCGGAGACGTAGACCGCGCCGTCCGGCGCCACCGCGACGGCGTACGGATAGGGACCGGTCGGCGCGCGCTGGACGACCCGGCCGCTCGCCAGGTCGACCACCGCGAGGTCGTTGGCCAAGTCCTCGGCGACGTAGAGCCGATCCCCCCGCGGCGACAGGGCGATCCCCGCGGGGTAGTGCTTGAAGTCCTTCTTGTCCCGCGGGTCCCGCAGGTCGATGGCGCCGTCGGGCACCGCCCGGCCCTGCCGCCAGGCGTAGCGGACGACGGTGTCCTCGTTGCCTCCCGAGGCGTAGAGCGTGCGCCCGTCGCGCCCGAAGGCGAGGCCGAGGAAGGCGGCCTTCTGCGGCAGGGTCTGGAGGACGCGGCCGGTCGCCCGCTCGACGACCTGGACCCCTTCCTCGCGCCAGCCGCAGAGGAGGAGGACGAGGCGGTCGCCCTCCGGCGAGGCGACCATGGCGAGGGGCATGTTGCCGACGGCGGCCGAGCGGCCGGCGGGATCGAGGCGCATCCCGGTGGGGAGCGGCAGGGGCGTTTCGGCAGACCGGGTGGGCGGCGCCGTGGCGTTCGACCGGCGGGAGGCGCTCGGCCCCTGGCGGCCGCAGCCGCCGGCAGCGACGATCGCGAGAATGACGAGAGCGGCGACCGGAGCGGGCCGCGAGATCGGCGAGCAAAACCTCTGGCGAGTCGTCACGTAGAACCTCCTAGCGAAGCTGCGACTCAAACCGACGAGTGTGAGAGTCGAACAACGGTGGATCTCGCGTCCCTCCCCCCTGGGAGGGCGGCGGTTGGGACAGGGGGGAGGACAGGAGGGGGGCGGGTTCGGAAGTTCTCTTGGCGCAAGCCGCCCCCATCCTGGCCTTCCCCCTTCCCCAACCCGCCCCCTCCCAGGGGGAAGGAACCCGCGGCATATGGAAATTTGACTCGATAGGCAGCACTCGTCTTGAGGTGCATTGCTAGAACCCGCGCGATCCTACACCGGCGCCCCGGCGCCGCCGGCTTGGCCAGCCGAAACCGCGCGCGCGACGATCCTGTGACGGGGCGGTATACTCCGCCCGCTCGTGGCAGTTCCCGTCCCGCCGCCTCCATCCAACGTACGACGATCGCGAGGAACCATGAACGCGACCAAGGTCATCGCTCTGCTCGCCGCGGCTGCCGCCGCCATCCTGCCCTCCGCCCTCGGCGCCGCCCCTTCGGTGCCGCCGGCGGCTCCCCCGCCCTCCGGCGTCGATCTCGCCGGGCTCGACACCAAGACCGCCCCGTGCGACGACTTCTATCAATACGTCTGCGGCAACTGGAAGCTGACGCATCCGATCCCGGCCGACCGGCCCTCCTGGGGGCGCTTCGACGAGCTCCAGGAGCGCAACCTGGCGATCCTCCACACCATCCTCGAGGAGGACGCCGTCGACTCCCCCGGCCGCAACCCGATCCAGCGCCAGATCGGCGACTTCTACGCCGCCTGCATGGACGAGGCCGGGATCGAGGCGAAGGGGATCGCGCCGCTCAAGCCCGTGCTCGACCGCATCGCCGGCCTCGCCGACCGCGCCGCCCTTCCCGAGCTCGTCGCCCACCTCCAGCCGGCGGGGGTGAACGCCCTCTTCGGCTTCGGCTCGCTGCAGGACTTCAAGGATGCCACCCAGGTGCTCGCCATCGCCGACCAGGGCGGCCTCGGCCTCCCCGACCGCGACTACTACCTGAAGGGCGATGCCAAGTCGGTCGAGCAGCGCAAGCTCTACCTGGCGCACGTCCACAACATGCTGGCGCTCTCGGGCGAGCCCGCCGATCGCGCCGCCGCCGAGGCGCAGGCGGTGCTCGACTTCGAGACCGCGCTCGCCAAGGTCTCGCTCGACCTGGTGAGCCGGCGCAACCCGCAGAACATCTACCATCGGATGACGCCCAAGGACCTCCAGGCGCTCACCCCCGGCTTCGCCTGGGACCGCTACTTCGCGGGCGTCTCGGCGCCGCCGATCATGGCGCTCAACGTCACCGTGCCCGACTACTTTCGCGGCATGGACGCCGTCATCGCCAAGACCGACCTCGGGACGCTCCGCGCCTACCTGCGCTGGCAGCTCCTCCACGCCAGCGTCGAGTTCCTGCCCAAGGCCTTCGTCGACGAGAACTTCTCCTTCTACGACAAGGTCCTCTACGGCACCAAGGAGCTCAAGCCGCGCTGGAAGCGCTGCGTCGCGGCCACCAACACCGGCCTCGGCGAGGCGTTGGGGCAGGCGTTCGTCGACAAGGCCTTCAGCCAGCAGAGCAAGGCGCGGACGCGGGCGATGGTGCGCGAGATCGAGGCGGCGCTCAAGAAGG
>DATBQN010000560.1:0-8871 GCA_036560825.1 Thermoanaerobaculia bacterium | reverse complement strand
CGTCGTGCAGGCGATGGATCCGCTCGCGGTCCTGCTCCAGCTTGTGCAGGACGTCCTCGACGACGATCACCGCCGAGTCCACGATGATGCCGAAGTCGATCGCCCCGAGCGCGATGAGGTTGGCGGGAATGCCGCGCAGGTCGAGCAGCAGGAAGGCGCCCAGCAGCGACAGCGGCACGACTGCCGCGACGATCAGCGCGGAACGAAAGTTGCCGAGGCCGAGAAACAGCACCAGCACCAGCAGCACCAGGCTGATGCCTTCGACCATGTTCTTGCCCGCCGTGTGGAGGGTGCGCTCCGTCAAGTCGGTGCGGTCGTAGTGCGGCACGAGCTTGACGCCGGCGGGCAGATAATCGCGATTGATATCGGCCACCTTGGCGCGCACGCGCTGCAGCACCTCGAGCGCGTTCTCGCCGCGCCGCATGATGACGATGCCCATCACCACGTCGTCCTGGTCGGGATGGCCGGGAACGATCCTGCCGACGCGGCCCAGGCGAAGCTGGTTGCCTATCTGCACGTCGCCGAGATCGCTGATCTTGATCGGCGTTCCGCCGCGCGTCGCCACGGCGATGCTGCGGATGTCGTCCAGGCTTTGCACCAGGCCCAGTCCGCGGACGATGTAGAGCTCCGGCCCATGCTCGATGTAGGAGCCGCCCGCGTTCTGATTTCCCTTGGAAAGGGCGTCGAGGATCTGGCTGAGCGTGATGCCGTACGAGCGGAGCTTCGCCGGGTCGATGAGGACCTGATACTGCTTGATCGGCCCGCCGAAGCCGACGACGTCGACGACGCCGGGCACGGTGCGGAATTGGCGTTCCACCACCCAGTCCTCGAGCGCCTTGAGCTCCACCTGGGGGAACTCTTTCGGCGCTTGCAGGGTGTAACGGAAGATCTCGCCAACCGGCGTGGCGTTCGGCGACAGGCCCGCTTGCGCGCCGGCCGGCAGGGTCACGGCGGCGAGGTATTGCGCCGCCTGGTTGCGCACGAATTCGACGTTGGCGTCGTCCTCGAACGTGATGGTCACCTGGGACAGGCCGAACAGCGAGATCGAGCGGACCGAGGTCCGCTTGGGAATCCCGTTCATCTGATTTTCGATCGGGATCGTCACCAGCCGTTCGACCTCCTCGGCGGCGTGGCCCGGGAAGAGGGTGATGATTTGCAGCGAGACGTTGGTGACGTCGGGATATGCCTCGACCGGCAGATGGCGGAAGGCGCTGATGCCCGCGATGGTGAAGAGCGCCGTCAGCGCCAGCACGATGGCGCGGTGGCGCAGGGCGTACTCAGCGACGGTGCCGGTCATGGATCCTCTCCTGTGGGCATCGCCTCCGGCGGCAGCGTCCGGGGCGGAACGGGGCGAAGAGTGAAGCGCGGCGGACGCGGGGAGCGGCTCAGGCGCGGGCGGTGAGGACGGACTCGAGCAGCAGGCTGCCTTCGGCCACCACGCGCTGACCGGGGGCGAGGCCGGAGAGGATCTCGGTCTTGCCGTCGCGCTCGGGGCCGGCGACCACCGGCCGGCGGCGGAAGCTCCCCCGCCCCTCCTCGACGAAAACGAAACGGCGCTCGCCCTCGGCGACGATGGCCGTCGTCGGCACCGCGAGCCGGGGGCGCGCCGCGGGATCGCTCACCTCGACGTCGACGTACATCTCGGCCTTCAAGAGGCGCGCGGGGTTCTCCAGGCGGCCACGCGCCTTGACCGTCCGGGTCGTGGGGTCGAGGGTCTCGCCCACCACCTCGACCCGGCCGGCGAAGACGCGCTCCGGGTAGGCCGCGCTGCGGATGGCGAGCCCCATGCCGGGCCGCACCCGGCCGAGATCCTTCTCGGCGAGGTCGAGGTAGACCCAGAGCGAGCTGGGGTCGGAGACGGTGAAGAGGGGCGTCTGGGCGTCGCCGCGCACCTCCTGGCCAGGGTTCAGGGCGCGGTCGACGACGACGCCGCGGAGGGGAGAGACCAGTCGAAAACTCTGGTCGACGGCGCCCGTGCCGCCCCCCAGGAGGGCGAGCCGCGCCCGCGCTCGCGCGCTCTCGACGGCGCTCCGCGCGCGGTCGGCGTCGGCGGCCTCGAGGTCCTTGCGCGGCGCGGCGCCGTGCTCGTAGAGGGCGCGGGCGCGCACCAGCGTCCGCTCGGCGGCGTCGAGGTCGGTGGCGGCGCGGGCGGCGTCGGCCTGCGCCTGACCGAGGTCGGGCGACTGGAGGAGGGCGAGCGGCTGGCCTCGGCCGACGCGGGTCGAGACGTCGGCGAGGAGCCGGACGACGCGGCCCGTGACGGGGGAGAAGACGCGCGCCGTGGCGTCCTCGTTCCACGCCAGGCGGCCGGTGGTGAGCACCGTCGCGGCGGCCTCCGGCTCGGCCGGGGCGACGGCGAGCGCCGAGAGCTCGGGGGCGTCGGCGGCGTAAGCGACGCGGTCGCCCTCGAGACGCGGCCCGGGGGGACCGGCGTCCGGGCCGCCGGGACGGCAGCCGAGTGCGGCGAGGGCGAGCAGGAGCGAGATCAGGAGGAGGAGCGCGCGGGTCGTTTTCATGAGGGATTCCCGAACAGGGTGAGGCTGGCGGCGGCGGCGAGATCGGCCGCCGCGGTCAGTGCGTCGGAGGCGGCCTGCGCCGCCGCCACGGCGACGTCGTTGGCGCTGCGCTCGGCCTCGAGCAGCTCGAGGAGCGAGGCGCCGCCGTTCCGGTAGGCGTAGACCACGGTTTCGCGCACCGTCTCGGCCTTGGGGAGGATGGTCTGATGAAAGCTTCGCCAGCGTTCGAGCGCGCTCGCAAAGCCGGCGCGCGCCGTCGCCCGGTCGGAGGCGATCCGCGCGCGCACCCGCTCGCGCTCGCGCTCGGCCCGGTCGCGGGCGACCGTGGCGGCGGCGATCTCGCCCTGGTGCCGGCTCCACAGCGGCAGGTCGATGGCGACTCCCAGGCCGACGGTGTTCGCGAGATCGGGCGGCTGGCGCTCGTATTGGAGCGAGAGCGTCGGATCGGGCAGGCGCCGCGCCCGCTCGAGCTCGAGATCGGCCTCGGAGCGCGCCAGGTCGGCCTCGGCGGCGCGGAGGTCGGGGCGCTGCGGCGCCTGCTGCAGGACCGCTTCGACGTCGAGCTCGCCGGCCTTCGCCGCCAGGTCCTCCAGGCGGTCGGCGGCGTGCCAGTCGCCGCTCGGCGCGGGCTCGCCCATGAGGACGTCGAGGGCGATCCGCGCGCTGCGGGCGGCCGCCTCGCTCGCCCGCGAGTCGAGCTCGAAGCGGTCGGCGGCCACCTCGATCGCGGCCTCGTCGGCGGCCGAGATGTCGCCCGCGGCCAGGCGCGTCGCGGCGATCTTCGCCGACTCGCGGAGCGAGGCGGCCGTCCTCGCTACCAGGCGGGCGTTCTCCTCGTCCAGCGCCGCGGTGGCGTAGGCCCTGAGGACGGCGTTGTCGAGGATGCGGCGGGCATCGGCGAAGCGGGCGCGAGCCGCCGTCGTCCCCGCCGCCGCCGAGGTCCGTCTCAGGCCCCGCTTGCCGTGGAGCTCGAGGAGCTGGTTGACGGCGACGATGGTGTCGTAGCTGCGATCGAGGAGACCGTTGCCCCGCGCGGTGGCGGCGGAGGAGCCGTCGACCGGCAGGTGCAGGAGCTGGGCGCTCAACGCGGGATTCTGGACCTCGCGGGCGACCATCTCCTGCGCCGTCGCCTGGTCGAGATCGCTCTCGGCGGCCAGCAGGTCCCAATTGCGAAAAAAGGACCGCCGCCGCGCCTCGGCGAGAGTGAGAGTGGGTACCGAGGAGGAAGGCGCGGCGGCGGCATAGGAGGTGCCGAGGGTGAGGCAGGAAAAGAGCAAGGAGAGTAGCGCGGTTCTTCGAACTCTTTTGACCATGCCTCGCCGCCCTCGGCAGCGGCAACATAGCGAAGGGGGCGTTAAGCCTGCACAAAGATGGGGCCGTGCGGCGTTAAGAGGTCACAAAGGATCGCCGCGCGGATGCGGACGGCGGCTCCGCCGCGCAACCTGCGATCGAGACCGCCTTTCCGTCCACTCGTACCTGCGAAGGCGCCGGAGCTCCTCCTCGTCACTACCATGAGAACCAGGACGAAAGGAGACCCCGATGAAAAGCGCTTGCATCGTTGCACTCGCCCTCACCCTCGGCGCCGCGGCCCTCCACGCCGAGACGCCCTCCCCGGCTCCGCTCACGCGCGCGGCGCTGGCGTCGATCCTGGGCCAGGCCGCCTCCGCGGGCGCCTGCGCCGCGGCACCGGGCTGGGCGCCCGCGAATGCGCTGCCTCCGGCGCGCACGTCGTCGACCTGCACGGTCACGGCGACGTGCTTGACCGGCACGGTCACCTGCTCGGGCAACAGCACCTGCTCCAAGGTGGACAGCGGATGCGGGAACGGGGTACAGGGATTCGTCAATTGCGACGGCGCCGTCACCTGGTGCCCGCAGTGCCCGTGCGGCTCGCTGTGGTGCTGCCAGTGCGAGCTGTCGGGCGACTGCCTCGACTGCTGCCGTTGCGCCGGCGGCACCTTCCACCAGTGTTTCGTTTCGTGCGGCGGGTAATCTCGGGCGGGTAGGGTCGCCCGATCTTGCGCGGCGCGGCTTCAGCGTTCCGCGAGCGCCTCGAGGCTCGCCGCCGGCAGGCGGAGGGTGAAGGCGCTGCCGCCGCCCGCGCGATCGGCGTAGGTCAGGCTTCCGGCCTGAGCCTCGGCGAGGCGGCGGGCGATGGCGAGGCCCAGCCCTGAGCCGCGGGCGTCGGGGGTGACGCCGGCGGGGCGGTAGAAGGGCTCGAAGATGCGCTCGCGCTCGGGGGGCGGAACGCCTCTGCCGCGGTCGAGCACGGCGATGGTGAGCATCGAGCCGTCGCGCCCGACCTCGATGTCGATCGGCGTCTCGCGCGGCGAGTACTTGGCGGCGTTGTCGATCAGGTTGACCAGGATGCGGAGCGAGTGGACGAAGTCGAAGCAGCCGACCGGCACCGGCTCGGCGAGGTCGATCGCGGTCCTCACCCGGCGACCTCCGAGGGCCCCTTCGATCTGCTGGATTGCCGCCCCCACCAGGTCCTCGGCGGTGTTGATCTCGGCCTGCATGGCGATGCCGCCGGCGTTCAGGCGCGAGAGGTCGAGGAGGTCGGCGACCATCTGGTTGAGACGGTCGGACTGCTGCTCGATCACCGCGGCGCGCTCGTCGCCGTCCTCGGCGATGTCGTGGGCGAGCGCCTTGATGGCGGTGAGCGGCGTCCGCAGGTCGTGCGAGACGGAGGCGAGGAGCGCGTCCTTCAGGCGGTCGGCCTCGCGCAGCGCCTGGGCGTGCTCGGCCTCGGCCACCAGCCGCACCCGCTCGACGCCGAGCGCGGCATAGTAGGCGATGGCGTTGAGGAACCGGCGGCGCTCGGAGTCGAGGTCGAGCGGCCGCGAGTCGGCGAGGCGGAGCACCCCGACCGCGTGGCCGTGCGCGACGAGCGGCAGCAGGAGCGCATGCACGCCCTCGGCGGACTCCGGGGGCAGCGGTCCCTCCGCCTTCGCCACCGAGCCGTCAGAGCGCTCGACGGCGGCGCGGCGGTGCTCGGCCACCCAGGCGACCAGCGCGAGGACCGGGGAGGAGCCGGCATCCGGGCGCGGCTCGACCGCGGTGTCGGCGGCGAGCTCGGGGTGGTCCTCGGCGGGCGCGCTCGCGGCGAGCGCCGGCGGCCTGCCGTCGGCGGCGTAGATCTCGCAGAGCGCCGCTCCGGTGGTGCCGCGGATCATCTCGACGATCGCCGCCAGCGTCTCCTCGGCACGGCCGACCGAGAGCGCCTCGGCACCCAAGGCCGCGAGCTGATCGACCTCGGCGGCACGCCGCCGCGCCGCGTCGGCCTGGGCATTGGCATGGCCGAGGAGCTGGGTCGCGACCCCCGCGGTGGCGAGGAAGGCGACGAGCACCAGCCAGTCGAGCGGCTTGTCGACGGCGATCCGATCATAGGGCTGCTGGAGGAAGTAGTCGATGAGCAGGAAGCAGGAACAGGCGAGGGCGAACCCCAGGCCGCGGCCGCCGCCGACGCTGCCGCCGAGGACCACCAGCAGGTAGATGAGGGCGACGTGCGCCTGGTCGATCTCTCCGCGCACCGGGATCAGCACGGCGGTGACGGCGAGGAGCACGGCGCTCCACAGCAGCCAGGGCAGCGCCCGGCGGAGCGGCCGGCGCGAGCGCCCGGACCGCGTCGCGGGGCGCAACGGGAGGCGGAGCATGGCGGCGGGACCCGGGCGCGTCCGCGGCGCGGTCAGCGCGGCATCTCGAGCCGGTAGCCCACCCCGGGCTCGGTGACGATGATCTGCGGCCGCACGGCATCCTCCTCGATCTTCCGCCTCAGGTTCGCGACGTGGACGCGCAGGTACTGCTGCGGATCGCCGAAGGCGCGCCCCCAGACGGCGTTGAAGAGCTGGTGGTGGGTGAGCGTGCGCCCGGCCTGGGTGACGAAGGTCCGCAGCAGCTCCCACTCGATGGGAGTGAGGTGGATCGGCTGCTCGCCGCGCTTCACAGTCCGCGCTCCGAGGTCGATGGCGAGGCTGCCGACGGCGATCGGCTGCGCGCGGTCGAGCGCCGCCGCCTGGGTGCGGCGCAGATTGGCGCGCACGCGGGCGGTGAGCTCGATCGTGCTGAAGGGCTTGGTGACGTAGTCGTCGGCGCCGGCGTCGAGGAGGAGCGCCTTCTCGTGGTCCGAGTGGCGGGCCGAGAGCACGATGATCGGCGCGCTCGACCAGCGGCGGATCTCGCGGCAGACCTCGAGCCCCGGCATGTCGGGGAGGCCGAGGTCGAGCACGATCAGGCCCGGCTTCTCGGCCGCCGCGAGGTCGATTCCCTGGCTTCCGGTCTCCGCCTCGAGCATGCGCCCGACCTCCCCCTCGAGCGCCCGCTTGACGACGCGGCGGATCTGCGGCTCGTCGTCGACGATCAGGCCGACGGTGGCTTCGCGCGAGGCGCTGGGTTGGGCGTCGGGAGCGTTGGGCACGGTCCCGATTCTATGCCGGGGGCGGCGCGGGCAACGCGGCGACCGCCGCGTTGCCCCGGATCGCTGAGAGGGTCCCTAGTGCTTGTGCGGCCTGCCGTGGTTCTTCTTCGGCGGCTTGGGCGCCGGCGCCGCCGACGGCTTGGGCCAGCGGAAGATCACGCCGAGGCTCTCGAGCGCCGCGGTGGAGAATTGGGGAGGGCCCGAGATCGACGGGCTGGGGAGCGGCGTCAGCCCGAAGACGAACGGCGAGTAGTCGACCGGCGCAATGTGGGCGCCGAACTTGGCGTTGATCGCCGCGATGAAGGCGTTGGCGACGAAGGCGTAGCCGAACGCCGTCGGATGGACGCCGTCGTAGGAGAAGACGCCGCCGGTCAAGAAGGCGCTGGTGAACTCGATGCCGCCGACGTTGATCCCCGAGGTGCCGAGCTGGCTGAGGAGAGCGTTGGTGTCGACCACCGCCGCGTTCACCAGCGAGGCGGCCGAGCGGATCGAGTTGTTGTAATCGTTGACGCGCGCCGAGATGGTCGCCGATTCCGCGGCGTCGAGGACGACGCTGTCCGAGAGCGGCGTGCCCCTGCCGCCGAGCTGGGTCGGGATGCCGATGCCCTGCGCGAGCTCGGCTTGCGCGCTCAGCAGCACGTGGTCGCCCGGCCCCAGCGCCCCGTGCGGCCCGATCAGGGGCACGAGATGCCCGCCGACGACGACGGGCTGCCGGGTCGCCGGGTTCACGACGACGGGCGGAATGGTGGTCACGAAGGGGATCGTCGTCACGTCCGGGACCAGCGCCACGGCTACCTTCGCGGTGCTGTTCACCCCGATCAGTCCGATGAGCGCCTTGTACTCGGCGTCGAACTGCGCCGCGGGGGTGAGCTTGTCGTCGGTGGCGACCCCGGCGGTCGCCGCGCCGAGCGCGTCGTTGTTGCCCAGCCAGACGGTGATGAAGGTCGGCTGGAGGAAGAGCGCCTGCTGGAGCGCGGTGGTGTTGTGGAATGCCGGGTTGCGCAGGATGAGGTCGAAGATGCCGCCGCCCGTGGTGGCAAGGATGTCGTGCAGGTTGGCGCCGGGGATGCCCAGGTTGTTGTAGGGCTGCGGCAGGTTGAGGTTGGCGGGCGCCCCCTGGCCGGGGGGCGGCCCGATCACCAGCGGCGACAGGCTGGTGAGCTGGAAGACGGCCGGGATGCCCGGCGGCGTCACCAGCGGCTGCTGGAAGCCGGTGTCGCTCCCCGTGGCCTGGCGATGGATGAGGGCCGGGTAGCTGTTCTCCTGGGCGGTCTCCACCAGGCCGCCGCTGGTGAAGCCGGCGGTGAGGCTGTCGCCCAAGGCGACGTAGCGGCTGAAATCGACCTGCGCGAGGGCGGCGGCGGTCGTCGCGACCGCGAGCGCCAGCGCGAGCAGGATGGTCTTGACGGTGGGACGAAGCATCGTGTGTCTCCTTTTTCCGCGCGAGGCCCGGTTACCAGGTGAACATGGCGCCCAGGATCAGGGCGCGGGTCTTGTAGGTGCCGAAGAAGTCGCCGTCGCCCGCGAAGCTCTTCGACCGCGTGCGGCTCTTGAAGTCGATGTAGCTCAACGCCAGGTCGAACTTGTGGACCGGTCCGATCCAGCCGTAGCCGACGGCGAAGCCGTTGCGGTCGGCGTCGGGGAGCAGCGGGTTGACCGCCTCCTCGGGCTGCGGCGTCTGGTCGTAGACGTAGCCGAGGCGCCACTGCGACGAGGGGCTCGAGTTCCAGCGCAGGCCGGCGCGGTAGTTGTAGGCGTTCTTCCAGTGCGCCGGGATCGAGCTGTTGGGCAGGTCGCCCTTGGGGAAGGAGATGTTGATCACGTCGAAGCTCGACCAGCCCGTCCAGTTGACGTCGCCCTCGACGAGCAGGTTGGGCGTCAGCCCGAAGGCGAGGCCGAGGGAGGCCAAGTCGGGGAAATCGATCGAGGTCTTGACCGGCA
>DATBQN010000559.1:0-1903 GCA_036560825.1 Thermoanaerobaculia bacterium | reverse complement strand
CGTACCTCGGCCTGCGCGCCCGCTTCTGAAGCATCGGAAGAGCCGCGCAACCACGTCCTTCCGCAGCGCTCCGGGAGGACCCGCCGTCGAGGCGGGTCCTCGCCCCATGCTACGATTGAGGCTCATACAACCCGCAGGCCGGCGCCGGCGGCGCCAAACAACGAGTCACGATTTCGACCTCTTGAGCGCACCATGAGCGAGAAAAAAGGTTGGGGATCGAGCGTCATGGGTCTGTTCGTGGTCCGCGACGAGCAGACCTCCGAGAGCGAGGCTCCGCCGGCTGACGCCGCGGCGCCCGATGCCGACGCCGCGGCCGCCGGCACCGACGCCGCGCCGCCGGCCGAGTTCGTCACCGCGCCGCCCGCGGCGCCCGGCGGCAAGGTCGACTTTCCCGCCGTCTACGCGGCGGCGGGGATCGGCGCCGAGGAGCAGGCGCGGGTCGCCAAGGCGGCGGAGCTCCTCCACGTCCTGCCGGCGGGGAGCGAGGCGGGCAAGCAGATCGTCGAGGCCTCGCTCAAGGCCTTCGGCGTGCCGGTCGACAAGATCATCGACGTCGGCGGCAAGGAGATCAGCGCCCTCGACGCCTACGTCGCGGCGGGCGCCGCCGACACCAAGAAGGTCCTCGCCGAGTCGCAGCAGCGCATCGCCCAGTACGAGGAGGAGATCCAGCGCATCCGCCGGGTGATGGACGAGCGGGTGGCGGAGCAGCAGGGAGTGGAGCGGGCTTGCAACGACGGCAAGCTCGAGGTGGCGCGGGTGCTCGAGTTCTTCGGGCACGCCCCAGCGGCCGGCGCCGCGGGCGCCGCGCCGAAGCCGGTCGACCCGTCCGAAAGGAGCGTCTGATGGCCGAGAACGGCGGTTTCTTCGCGCGGCTGGAAAACCTCTGGCGAGGGTTCCTGTCGCTGTGGATATCCGACATCGAGAAACAGCATCCGGAGATCGCGTACCAGAACGCCATCGACTCGATGATCGAGAAGTACTCGAAGCTCAAGGCGGCGACCGCCGCCATCATGCGGCGGCGCGACGACCTCACGGCGCGCAGCCAGCAGACGACCAAGGACCTCGCCGACACCGAGGCCCAGCTCGCCGTCGCCGTGGAAGGCAACCAGGACGACCTGGCGCTCATCCTCATCCAGAAGAAGAACCAGCTCACCGCCGACGCCGCCGAGGTGCAGTCCGACCTGGCGACCGCCAAGTCCGACGCCGACTCCGCCAAGGCCTCGCTCCTCTCGGTGCAGTCCGAGATCCGCAAGCTCCAGGCGGAGCGCGTCACCATGCTCGCCCGCATGCAGTCGGCCCAGGCGCGGATCAAGATCCAGGAGCAGCTCGACGGCCTCTCCGTCGACGCCGAGGTCAAGGCGCTCGACAACGTGCGCGAGCACATCAAGAACACCATCGCCGAGGCCAATCTGGGCAAGGAGCTCTCCGACTCCTCGCTCGACTCGCGCCTCGCGGCGCTCAAGTCCCAGACCGGCGACCTGCAGGCCAAGCAGCAGCTCGCCGAGCTCAAGGCCAAGCGCGCCGCCCAGCAGGCCGCGCAGGGCCAGAAGACGATGTAGCCGATCCCTCGAGGAGACCCCATGCGACTGACCCCGTTCGCCAAGCTGTTCATCACGGTCGTCATCGTGGCCGTTTTGGGCTATGCCCTCTGGCATTACAAGGGTGGCGACATCCGCCACTGGGCCGGAGCGGAGAAGCAGGCATCGTCGACCGGCGCCGACTCGTCGAAGGACTTCTCGGCGCTCAAGGACGCTCCCGCCGATCCCGGCCGCGACACCGGGTCGAACGGCGTCGCCCCGGCGTCGCTCGCGACCAGCGGCAAGCTCAGCCGCCCGCGCGTGGTGGGGATCAACACCTGGGCCGGGCACTCGCCGGGCATCGTCTTCAACAACGGGATGGAGCC
>DATBQN010000558.1:0-5126 GCA_036560825.1 Thermoanaerobaculia bacterium | reverse complement strand
CGCGGCGGCGCGGAAGATCGGCGCCATCCACATGACCGAAGCGAGCGGCGCGGGCTCCGGGGAGGCGCCGGCCGGCAGCCGGCGCGAGCAGGCATGGACGGCGGAGGCGCGCCTGACCGCGGTCAACCCGGGCGGCAACGGCCTGGGGCCGATGCGCGATCTCGGCCGTTTCTACGCCATCCTGCTGGGCGCCTTCGGGGCCCGCGGCGAGGGGCCGGCGGGCCGCGTCCTCTCACCCCAGGCGGTCGAGGCGCTCACCGCCCGCCACCGCGCGGGGATGCTCGACCACACCTTCCAGCACGTCATGGACTGGGGGCTGGGGTTCATCCTCGACTCGAAGCGCTACGGCGTCGAGACCGTCCCCTACGGCTACGGCCGGCTCTGCTCACCGCGCACCTTCGGCCACAGCGGCTACCGCACCTCGGTGGGCTTCGGCGATCCCGAGCACGGCCTCGCCGTCGCCCTGGCGATGAACGGCACCCCAGCCGAGGCCGCCCACGAGCGGCGCGTCCGCGACGTCCTCGGCGCGATCTACGAGGATCTGGAGCTCGCGCCGTCGTCAAGCGCGACGCCTGACCAAGGCGTGCCGTCAGGCACGACGCCTGAATAAATAGAGCGGCACCCCCGCGACGACCGCAAGCGCCGCGGCGACGAGGTCGCTCAGCTGGGCGCCGGCGGCGAGCTCGATGCAGAGGAGCGAGGCGGCGATGGGGATGAGGGGGCCGCCGGCGAGGCGGAGGGCCGGGCGGCCGGCGAACTTGCGGCGCAGGAAGGGCACCGCGATGGCAGTGCCGAAGTAGGTGGCGAGGCGGGCGACGGTCGAGAGGGCGGCCAGGCGGACGAAGGAGCCGGTGAGGGCGAGCGGCAGGGCGATCAGGCTCTGCACGACGATGGCGACCGCCGGGGTGCGCCAGCGCGGATGGACGTAGGCGAGCGCGTGCGGGCCGAAGCCATCCTCGGCGAGGGCGAAGAGGTAGCGCGGGCCGGTCAGGATGGTGTTCGAGTTGGTCCCCAGGATCGAGATCGCGGCCCCCACCGTCAGCAGCCAGCCGCCCCACGGCCCGAGGAAGAGGCGCGCCGCGTCGGCGAGGGGGGTCTTCGCCGCGGCGAGGCCGGGCAGCGTCCCCTGGGCCACCCACTGGACGGTGGTGTAGAGCAGGGTGACGATGACGATCTGCGCCACCAGCGCGAAGGGGACGTCGCGGCGCGGGTTCTTGAACTCGCCGGCGGGCGCCGCGGTGTTCTCGAAGCCGGCGTAGGCGAAGAGGAGGAGGAGCGCCGCCTCGCCCAGGCGCGCGCGGTCCGGCGGGCCGCCGGCGAGCACGCGCGACCAGGAGACGGCGAACATCCCCACGCCGACGAAGACGAGGAGCGGGATGATCTTGCAGATGGCGAGGAAGACCGCCGTCCGCGCCCCCGAGCGCACGCCGATGAGGTTGATCCAGGTGATGAGGACGACCGGCAGGACGATCGCCAGCACGCGACCCGATCCCACCTGCGTCGCCGGCCAGAGGTAGCCCAGCGCCTGCGCGAAGCCGGCGGAGAGCGAGGCGACCGCCGAGACGCGGGCGAGCCAGGTCATCCAGCCGACCTCGAAGCCGGCGAGCTCGCCGAAGGCGGTGCGGGCGTAGAGGTAGGCGCTGCCCGGCCCTTCGAAATAGCTCCCCGCCTCGGCGAAGCAGAGCACGAGCAGTAGGACGGCGACGCCGGCGAGGAGCACCGCCCAGACGCTCGCCGGGCCCAGGATCGCCGCCGCCGCGGCGGGGAGGAGATAGACGCCGCTCCCCACCACGTCGTTGAGCGCCAGGCCGACGATCTGCCAGCGCGAGACGGCGCGGACCAATCCCGGGCCTTCCGAGGAAGCGACGGCGGGCGCCAGGTCGGATTCCGGGCTCATGCCTCGATCATGCCTCGATCATGCCTCTCTCATGCCTCGATCCTCGCCCCGGCGGTCTCCGGGAGGGTCCACACCCAGGCCCCGGCGAGAGCGGCGAAGCCGGCGGCGAGGGCGACGCCGCCGGCCAGGCCCCAGCGTCCGGCGACCGCGGTGATGGCGAGCGGCGCCACGAACTGGACGCCCCGCGTCAGGTTCATGTCGATCGACATCGCGGCGCCGCGGACGCGGGTCGGGAAGAGCTCGGAGAAGTAGGGGCCGTAGCAGGACCAGGTGCCGGTGCCGATGCCGGCGACGAGCATGCAGCCGAGGCCGACCAGCGGGTGCGCCGTGGAGGCGGTCCAGAAGAGGGTCACCATGGCGAGGCCGAAGGCGGTGACTCCCGAGTAGAGGGTGAAGGCGCGCCGGCGCCCGATGGCGTCGGAGATCCAGCCGAAGGAGAGGTAGCCGAGGACCGAGCCGGCGACGAAGGTGAGCGTCCACCAGCCGGAGCCGAAGATCGAGAGGCCGCGCTCCTTCTGCAGGTAGCGCGGCAGCCACACCACGGCGAACCAGTAGGCCGACATGTTGAGGCCGGTCAAGACGAAGGTGCGCAGGAAGAGCGAGGCGAGGTCGGGCGCCACGAGCTGGGCGAGGATCGGCCGCCGGGCGCGGGCGAGGTCCTCGCGCGGCAGCTCGCCCGCCGCGAGCCGCCGCCGGTGCTCGGTCCAGACGTCCGACTCGGGGATCCAGCTGCGGCGCAGCAGGATGAGGCCGGGGAGCGCCGCGAGCAGGAAGACGAGGCGCCAGCCGGTGTGCGGCGCGACGAAGGAGCCGGCGATCGCGGCGAGCCCGAGCCCGGCCGGAGCGCCGCTCTGGGCGATCGCCCCGTAGCGCCCGCGGAGCGCCGCCGGAAAGGTCTCGCCGACCATCGCCTGCCCCGCCCCCCAGGTGCCGCCCACCCCGAGGCCGGCGAGCGCCCGCGCGGCGAGGAGGAAGCCGGCGGAGGGGGCGAGGTAGCAGAGGACGTCGGCGAGGGCGAAGGTGGCGATCGCGGCGCGCAGCGAGGCGCCCCGTCCCAGCCGGTCGCTCATCCAGCCGAAGAGGAAGCCGCCGACGCCGGTCATCCCCACGCCCACCGCGGTCAGACGCGCGAGCTCGCCCTCAGAGAGCCGGAAGGCGTCCTGGATCGGCTGCAGCACGAAGGAGACCAGCATGAGGGTGAAGAAGCCGGCCGCCCAGGCGAACCAGGCGAAGCCGAGGATGTGCCAGTGCCGGCCGCTCAGGCGCGGCAGGTCCGAGAGGCGCCCCGGCAGCGGGAGCGTCGCGGGCACGGCAGGCATCGCGGACGTCGCGGACAAGTTGGGCGCCATCTTATCAGCGGGGCTGGAGCGGGCTTCCGCTCCCGCCCGGCGCCTAGTAACCTCCGCCTATGCGCCGACCCGCCGCCTCGCTCGTCAAGGCCCTCGCTGGCCTCCTCGGCTTGCTCTCGATGGCGTACACGACCCTCGATCAGGCCCCGGGTTCCAGGACAAGGCGCGCGTGAGGCTTGACAAGTGATTTATGCGCACCTTACGGTAGCCTGAGTTCCCGGCCCGTGATGCACGCGAGCCGCCGTCCAAGGAGGTTTTCATGCGCAAAGTACACCTGCTGCTCATCGGCTTGCTCGCTCTGTCATCCATCCTGGTCGTCGCGGTGCCGCAGGCGCAGGCCTGCAACCTGCACTGTATCAAGGGGTATCACTGCTGCGGCGCGAGGTGCATCCCCAACTCCCAGTCCTGCCCGAAGTAAGGCGCTCTCCACGGGGCCTGCCGCGCGGCAGGCCCGATAGCCAGAGGGCGAATCGTTCCTCCCTATGGAACGACGCGAGCTAGGCGGCTCAGCAGGTCGCGCGCCGTGTCGCGGCCGCGGCCCAAAGTTTGCGTAAATTTAGATAAAACATTGAGGCGGGGCAACCGGGAGGCGCCCGAGCGTCGATCGGCAATGGATCCCAACGGCGCCAAGTGCGCGTCGCTGCCGTGATCGAGCTCGAGGCGGCGCCGGACGCTAGGCCGTCGCCGGGGCCAGCTTGACCTTCGGCGGGCGCCAGCGGGCCGCGCTCTTCCTCAGCGCGTCCATCTCCTTCCAATACTCCTCGAGGGCCTCGCGGCCGGCGCCGCTCAGGCGGGCGAAGGTCTGGGTCCTCTTGTCAACGACGCGCTTCTCGATTTCGACCAGCCCCGCCTCCTGGAGCCGCGCGAGATGGGAGGAAAGGTTCCCCTTGGTCAGGCCGGTGACCCCCAGCAGGAAGAGGAAATCGGCCCGCTCGCAGGCCGAGAGGGCCGCCAGGATGGCGAGCCGGCCCGGCTCGTGGACGACGCGATCGAGGCTCGCGAGCTGCTCGAAAGGCGTGCTCATGGCTCGCCCTCCGTAGCCCGGGCGGCCTCCTCGGCGGGATCGGGGCGGGGCGGCCTCATCGCCAGGGCGAGCTGCCGGTGATCGAGGAGGCTGGAGAGCATGCCCAGCGTGCCGATCACGATCTCGACGACGCCCTGCCGAGCGAGGGCCGGAAAGGCGAGGGCCGCCACCACCGTGAGGCTCAGGGAGAAGACCCCGAACAGGGCCCAGTAGCCCTGCGACGGATGGTGCCCATGCCAGAACCATTGACCCAGCAGAGCGGAGCCCATGCCGGCGTACCAGAAACGGCCGAAGACATAGGGCCGCCAGAGGAAGAACAGCAGGAGGGCGACGAGGGCGAGTCCCCCGGCCATCAGATAGTCCGACCGCGGGTGCTCCGCCGGCCGGCGCTCCACCTCGCCGAACCTCTCGCGGTAGTAGCGCTCGATGCGCCGCGGCAGGAGGAACGCGACGAGAGCGTATGAGAGGCTCACGAGATCGAACGAGATCGAATGGAGGAGCTGAGCACACCCCAACACCACGAACCAGGCCCAGATCGGCAAATTCCGGAGCCCCTGGAGATCCCTGAAGTGGTCGGTGACGAGACGGATGCGGTCGAGCTCTCGGTGGGTCATCGCGGTCTCCACTAGTTTGCGCCGCAAACCGATTATCCACCGGCCCGCCCGCGGCTGTCAAGCGCGATGGAATCTCGACTCAGTCTGTGCAGTATGGAGCGTTGCCAGTACTGAGCCGCCCCCCCCGGCTTCCTCTCTCGCCCGGCGCCTAGTAACCTCCCCCTATGCGCCGACCCGCCGCCTCGCTCGTCAAGGCCCTCGCCGGCCTTCTCGGCCTGCTCTCGATGGCGTACACCACGCTC